>NZ_JADPIE010000005.1 GCF_015666175.1 Halonatronomonas betaini
ATTAATTATTTTAAATAAATCTGTATCTATTATTTAATCTATAGCTTACAAAAAAATTAAGTATTATTGATGAGGATATTAATTATACCAACACTGCTTTGATTGATTTTACAAACGAGTCTGCATTATTTAGCCTGGCTTCTTCAGTCTGGCCGGCCTGAATCTTTTCGATTAAGGCACTGCCGATGATTATGCCATCTGCGTGTCTGGCTGCTTTTTTAGCTTTTTCAGGGCTATCAATACCGAAACCGAGACCGATTGGAAGTTCTCCTGCCTGCTCTCTTACTCTGGTTAAGTATGATTTCAGGGCAGGGTTTTCTCTGCTGCTATCACCGGTAATCCCTAGATGAGCTATTGAATATAGAAAACCTGATGAACGATCTGCTATCGCTTTAATCCTTGATGTTGCCGTATTTGGGGTCACCAGCCTGATCTGATCAATAGCTGCCTCTTTTAGCTGTTCTGATATTGTTTCATCTTCATCAAATGGAAGATCTGGAATGATAATACCTGAAATTCCTGCAGCTTTAGCGTCATGGGCAAATCTTTTCTCTCCGAAATTTAAGATTGAATTATAATAGCCCATTAAGATGACTGGAATTTCTATTTCATCTCTGATCTCTGCAAGCTTTTTGATTAGCTTTTCAAGGGTTATTCCACCTCTGATTGCCCTCTGGGAGGCTGCCTGGATTGTTGGGCCATCGGCCAGGGGATCGGAGAAAGGAATACCGATCTCCAGGATATCAACACCTGAATCCTGAAGCTGATAGATCATTTTTTCTGTGAAATCAAGGTCTGGATCACCGCCGCTAATATATGTAATTAGAGGTTTCTTATTCTTAAAGCTCTCTTTAATTCTGCTCATCTGCTTCTGCCTCCCTGATCTTCTTGAAATTATTGATATCTTTGTCGCCTCTGCCTGAAAGGTTGACTACAATTGTCTGGTCCTGGCTGAGTTTCGGGGCCAGCTTTTCCAGGTAGGCCAGGGCATGGGAGCTTTCTAAGGCCGGGATTATGCCCTCTCTCTCTGAGAGTAGCCTGAAGGCCTGGATGGCCTCCTGGTCATCTATATAATCATATCTGACCCTGTTAATTGCCTTAAGATGGCTATGTTCCGGGCCGACTCCTGGATAATCGAGTCCGGCAGAGATCGAATGGGCTGGAATGACCTGGCCGTCCTGATCCTGGAGAAGATAGGATCTACTACCATGGAGGACACCGACTCTGCCCTCTGACAGGGTGGCTGCATGCCTGCCAGTATCTATGCCCTCGCCGGCAGCTTCGATGCCGATAAGATTGACATCCTGATCATCAACAAATGGATGGAAGATTCCGATGGCATTGCTGCCGCCACCGACACAGGCCAGGATATAATCTGGAAGCTTTCCTTTTTTATTTATAATCTGCTTTTTTGTTTCTTCGCCGATAATCTTCTGGAAATCCCTGACCATTTCTGGATAGGGATAGGGGCCAACGACTGAGCCGATGATATAATGGGTTGATTCTACATTGCTGACCCAGTCTCTAATCGCCTGATTGGTGGCATCTTTTAAGGTCTTGCTGCCTGTATTGACCGGGATAACCCCGGCCCCTAGCATCTCCATTTTATAGACATTTAGGGCCTGTCTTTCAATATCTTCAGCTCCCATGTAGATTTCGCAATCTAAATCGAAACGGGCAGCTACTGTTGCTGTGGCGACGCCATGCTGGCCTGCTCCTGTTTCAGCTATTATTCTTTCTTTGCCCATCTTTTTGGCCAGGAGAATCTGGCCCAGGGTATTATTGATTTTATGGGCGCCGGTATGGTTTAGGTCTTCCCTTTTTAAGTAGATTTCTGGCCCCTGGTAATACTCTGTTAGCTTTTCTGCATAATAGAGCGGGGTTGGCCTGCCTGAATAATCGGCAAGCAGAGCTTTGTATTCCTCTTTAAAGCTATTGTCTTCTTTGATTGTCTGATAGGTCTGACTTAATTCATCCAGAGCCGGGATTAATGTCTCCGGGACATAGCGGCCTCCGTATTCTGAAAAGTATTTCTGAGTCATGGTTTTTGCTCCTCTCGTCTGATCTCAACTTATTAATTTATTTTCGTCTTATTGTCATTATGCTAATTGTTAATAGGACTATTGCTGTTCAGGGCATTTCCTGCATTGTAACTTTTGATTATATCGACTGTTTCACGGATCAATTCTGGATCTTTTCTGCCTGGGGCTGCCTCCAGGCGACTATTTAGATCCACTGCTGCCGGTTGCAGCCTGTCCAGAGCTGCATTGATATTAGCCGGACCGAGGCCACCTGCCAGTATATAATTCTGGTTGAGTTCTTTGCTGGCAAGCAGGCTCCAGTCGAAGCTTTTGCCTGTGCCCCCTGTCTGGCTGCCAACTTTTGTGTCAAATAAGAGATAGTCGGCCTGACCCTGATATTTAGTGACTTCCTTTAGATCTGACTGATCTGAAATAGAGATTGCCTTAATTGTCTGGAGCGGAATATCCCTGAAAATTGAAGGGTCTTCACTGCCATGAAACTGGATTGCTGTGAATATCCTGCTGGCAATAATTTCGTCCAATCTGGATTGATCAGGATTGACAACGACGGCCACCCTGGCGATAAAGGGAGGCAGACTGGCAGTTAATTCTCTGGCCTGGGTTATGCTGACCTGCCTTGGGCTTTCGGCCAGGATGAAGCCCAGGGCATCGACACTGTTATTAACTGCTGCTTTAATATCCTGATGATTGGTCAGGCCGCAGATTTTAATCTTAGTTGATTGCTGCCTTATTTTAGTTGGTTGCTGACTTATTTCAGTTGGCTGTTTCATCTAATACTCCTTTCTTTAAGCCCAGTTGATCGATTTTGGCCTCTGGATCGGCTGCCTTCATTAGGGTTTCGCCAATCAGGACGCCATCAACTGCCAGCTCTTTTAAATAATCTATATCTGCTTTAGTTTTAATTCCGCTTTCAGCTATCAGGTAATAATCATTGCGACGGCCGCTGGACTTTAAGTGATTTACAAGTTTTTCTGTTGTTTTAAGATCGACATTGAAGGTTTTAAGATTCCGATTGTTGATGCCGATAATCTTTGCACTGGTATTAAGGACTCGCTCTAATTCTTCCAGGTTATGGACTTCTACGATTGCCTCCAGGTTTAGTTCTGAGGCGATGGCCAGAAATTGGTTTAGCTGGTCCTGATCTAAAACTGCTGCAATCAAGAGGATTACATCTGCCCCGATAAAGAAGCTCTGATAGATCTGGATTGGATCTATGATGAATTCTTTTCTTAAGACTGGCAGTTCTGTGACCTCTCTGACATCTATTAAAACCTGGTTGCTGCCCTGGAAAAATTTCTTGTCTGTCAGGACTGAGATTGCCGAGGCCCCGGCCTTTTGATAGGCTAGTGCCTGACTTTTAGGCTGGAAGTCTTTCTGGATAAGGCCTTTGCTCGGCGATGCCTTTTTGATCTCGGCTATCAGGCTGAGGCCAGGCTCAGCAAGTCTGGTCTTTAATGACCTGTGTTTGCCGGCTTGCTTGAGTTCTGCGACTTCTCTGCTTTTTTCTGCAATAATCTTATCCAGGATCATTTAGACTGCCACCTCGTTGCTGCAGCTGATTAGTTCCTGTAGCTTTTTTCTGGCCGAGCCTGAATCGATAAGGCTGGCTGCGTATTCTGCTCCCTCTTTGAGGTCATCAACTTTGCCGGCTATCATAAATGCTGCTGCCGAATTGAGGAGTATTACATCTCTTTGAGGCCCAGGCTTTCCCTTTAGGATATCTAAGGTGATCTTCTTATTTTTTTCGACTCCGCCGCCTAGAATTGCGCTAAGGGGCGCCTTCTTTAGGCCGGCCTCCTCTGGCTGGAAATTATATTCTTTGACCTGGCTGTCCTTTAAATAGAAAGTTTTATTTAAGCCGGCCAGGGAGAGCTCGTCTATACCGCCGGCTCCATGGACTACCATTGCTGATTTCAGGCCAAGGTTTTTGAGAACATGAACTAATGGCTCGACTAATTCTTCTTTATAGACCCCGAGGATCTGATAGTCGGTCCTGGCCGGGTTGGTTAATGGGCCCAGGATATTAAAGATTGTTCTTAAGCCTATCTCCTTTCTGGGGCCAACTGCATGGCGCATGGCCTGGTGAAAGTTTGGGGCAAATAGGAATGAGATGCCAGCCTTTTCGAGACAGCTGGCTGCCTCTTCTGGATTTAGGTCTATCCTGACTCCCAGGGCCTCCAGTAGGTCGGCACTGCCGCTTTTAGATGAGACGGAGCGATTGCCATGTTTGGCTACATTTAGGCCACCGGCTGCCATGACCAGGGCAGTTGTTGTTGAAATATTAAAGGTGCCCTTGCCATCACCGCCGGTTCCACAGCTATCGATTAAGTTAGTGGCCTCTGTATTAACTGGAGCAGCTTTAGCTCTCATGACTGAAGCCGCACCGGTGATTTCAGCGATGGTCTCGCCTTTCATTCGCAGGCCGACCAGAAATCCGGCCAGCTGGCTATCTGTTGTCTCACCTTCCATGATCATATCCATTGCAGATTCCATCTCTTTTAAGGTTAGATTCTCTCTACTGACTACTTTCTCTAAATGTTTATTAAACACTGGCATCACTCCTGTTGTTGATAGGATTTTTATTATTTTTCTGGTTGATTAGGTTTTTGTCACTTCTGTGATTGATTAAGTTTTCCAGTAATTGCTGGCCTGTTTCTGTTAGAATTGATTCCGGGTGAAACTGGAGGCCATAGATATTGTAATCTTTATGCTTGATTGCCATGATCTCGCCAGCTCCTGTTTCGGCCAGGATTTTTAGGTCAGCTGGAAAATTATCTCTATTGATAATTAGGGAATGGTACCTGGTGGCTGTGAAATTATCTGGAATCTTATTAAATAACCTGTCCTGACTAGTCTGGCTGGCAATTTTGATTTTAGAGATTTTGCCATGGAAAATCCGGGGAGCTTTGATGATCTCACTGCCAAAGACCTCGCCGATACATTGATGGCCAAGGCAGATGCCGATGATTGGAATCTCGCCTTTAAACTCTTTGATCAGATCCTTTGAGATACCGGCATCCTCTGGCCTGCCTGGACCTGGTGAGATCAGGATATTATCTGGCTTTAGTTCCTTTATCTCTTTAATGGTGATGCTGTTATTCCGATAGACTTTTACCTCATCATATCTCTCTAATATATGGACTAAGTTATATGTAAAGGAGTCAAAATTATCTATTACTAAGATCAAAATCGCCACCTCCTGTTGCTATCTTCAGGGCTTCAAAGAGGGCCTGGCCTTTATTTAAGGTCTCCTGGTATTCTGTGGCCGGGTCAGAATCTGCGACAATGCCAGCTCCTACCTGGAGATTGAGGATTCCATCTTCCAGGGAGAAGGTTCTGATTGTTATGCAGCTATCTAAGTTGCCATTGAAACTGAGATAGGCAACGGTACCGGCATAGACTCCTCTGGCCTCTTTTTCGATATTATCTATTAGTTCAACTGCTTTAATTTTAGGGGCTCCTGAGACTGTACCTGCCGGAAAGTTGGCCTTCAGGGCATCCAGGCTATCATAACCTGGTTTTAGTTCTGCCTCCACCTGAGAGACAAGATGCATGACTCTGGAGAAGTATTCGACCTCCATCAGCTCTGTAACCTCAACTGTTCCTGGAGCTGCTATCCTGCTTAAGTCATTTCGGCCTAGATCTAAAAGCATGGTATGTTCGGATCGCTCTTTCTCATCACTTTTAAGATCAGCTGCCAGGTTGAGATCTTCCTTTTTATTGCTGCCCCGGGGTCTGGTACCGGCCAGCGGCCTGGTCATTACCTGGCGATCCCTGACCCTGACCAGAACTTCAGGGGATGAGCCAATAATCTTTATCTCCGGGAAATTTAAATAAAACGAATATGGCGATGGGTTGGTCGATCGCAGAGCCCGATAGATATTAAAGGGTGGGATTTGATTTTTGACTGAAAATTTCTGGGAGAGGACGATCTGAAAAATATCGCCTTCTATGATATGTTCTTTAGCCCTTTTGACCATTTCCTGGAATTCAACCTGTTCAATATTTGATTTTAAGTTGAACTGGCCTGCATTACCGGTGGCTTCTGGAGATTTAGCTGGAGAATTGGCTTTTAAGTTTTTGGTATCAGGTACAGGTGAGTCGATCAGGGCTTTAACTCTTTCTATCTCTGATATCCCCTGGCTATAGATCTCTTTCTTTTCAGTTAAACTCAGGCTTTCACTTACCTTTAGGTTGTTGATGATCTTCACTCTGTTATTGAGGTGGTCACAGGCCACAATAACCTGTGTTTCAACAAGCAGGCTTAAGGGTTTATCGCCTTTCATTAGCTCTTTTCCTGGTTCTTTATGGTAGATATCTTCCCATTTTTCGATCATCTCATAATTGAAATAGCCGACAAAGCCACCAGTAAATGGTGGCAGTTCTTCTCTCTGATAGACTTTAATCTCGGCCAGGTAGTCCTGGAGATATTCAATGAAATCCTGATCTTTAGTTACAGTACTGCCATTTCTGGTTATTTCGATTGTATCGTTATAATTTCTGTAGATGGCTGCCGGTTCCAGCCCGATAAAGGAATACCGGTCATTCTCGGTACTTTCTAAAAGATAGCTGTACTCTTTTTGGCCAGATAGTTTCTGATATAAAGAAATCGGGGTTTCAGTATCTGCTATTATTTCCTGATAGATTGGGATTATGTTGTATTCTTCTGCTAATTCCAGGTATTCTTTAAGTTTAAGCATCTTTGCCTCCTTCTAGAGGAGCCAGGTTTAGTTTGAAAATAAAAAACGGCCAGGGCTTTTAATAGCCTGACCGTAAAGGTTTATAGATATATAGACATAGTAATCCTGTATAATCTTTATAATAAGCAGCTTTAATAATGCCGGTACTGCTCATCCAATGATACCAAAATACAGAGTATTACATGCTTTCACTATTGCTCAGCTAGTCTAATTCTAATCTAATCTCTTCTAATCCAGGCTCATCTAATCTAATTTTCATTAATTGTATATTATCATTTTACTTTTGTCAAGTGAATTACTGAAATTATTTTGTTAAGTATTAACTTGATAAGATTTGTTGGGTTTATTATGCTAATAGTAAGATAATAATGATCTAATATAGAGGGAGGTTTATTTAATGTCTGAAATTAATAATAATGAGCAGGAAGAGTTTGAACCTGAAGAAAAGCCGGAGAAACTGACTGAAAAGAGTATTAATCGCCGTGACTTTATTGCAATGTCAGGTAAGGTTGTTGCCGGTGCTTATCTGGCCACAGCTGGTTTAGACAGTTTATCTGCCAGTGCTGAAGAGACTAATAGCCTCAATATTATAACCACCACTGATGAGCATCAATATATACTTCCATATAATTATATGGATGATGCCGAGGATCAGGGCATTGGCTTATCTAAGGCTTATAGTCTTATCGAGGAAGAAAAGGCTGAACATGAGAATACTATCCTGGTCTCCAATGGCGATGTGATTCAGGGAAGTATTATCGGGGATTATGAGTTCAGGATTGATCCGTTAGCTGAAGGCGAGACTCAGACTATTGTTAATATCTTTAATGAATTAGGCTATGAGATGGCTGCAGTCGGTAACCATGAGGTCCAGGATTATGGACTTGGTTTTTTTGATAGTGCTGTTGCCGGTGCTGATTTTCCATGGCTGGCAGCCAATATGAGAGTTGCTGGCAGCGATGAGACCTATGTTGATTCTTATAAGATCGTTGAAAAAGAGATCGATGGCGAGACAGTTAGAATTGGCTTTATTGGTTTTATTCCTCCTCCAACAATGCGCTGGGGGCGCGAGCACTTAGATGGCGAGGTTGAGATAGATGGGATTGCTGAAACTGCTGAAAGAATAGTCCCTGAGGTTAGAGATCAGGCTGATATTGTAATTGCCCTGGCCCATACCGGTATTGATGATACCAGGGGCGGTAATGAAGGTGTTGATCTGGCCCAGGTTGATGGATTTGACGCATTTATTTTTGGCCATGATCACAATTTCCTTCCAGGTGATTATGAGCATATTGAAATGGTCGACAGTGAAATAGGTTTAATTAACGGTGTTCCGGCGGTAATGGCTGGTTCCTGGGGCCGGGCGATTGGGATTGTTGATCTGGAGCTGATGAAGGAGAATGGCCAGTGGAGACTGGCTGAAGCCGGTGTCAGGTTAAGAGAGATAGACGAGGATACTCCTTCCAGCGAAAGGATTGAAGACATGGCAGCCGATATTCATGCTGAAGCCCTTGACTATATTAGAACTCCAATCACTGAAGCTGATGAGCCATTTACAAGTTTCTTTGCCCGGGTTAAAGATGCCGCTATTACCCAGATAATTAATGAGGCCCAGTTAAATTATGGCCGTAATTTTGTTGAGGCCAACCCTGAATATGAGGATTACGGGGTTTTAGCTGCCGCTGCCCCATTTAGATTTGGTAGAGAGGGTCCTAGAGATTTCACTCAGGTATCTGATGAGATAAGAATTAGTGATGTTAATGATATTTATATGTTCCCAAATGAGATCAGGATTGTTGAATTTGATGGGCAGATGGTTTTAGACTGGCTTGAATATACTGCCAGTAACTTTAATCAGATTGACCCTGATTCTGATGAGAGGCAGTATTTAATCAATGATAATTTCCCTGGTTACAACTGGGATATAATTGAGGGCATTGAATATGAGATCGATATAACTCAGCCTCAGGGTGAAAGAATTGTTAATGCTACCTATGAGGGCGAGCCTCTGAATGAGGACCAGAACTTCCTGGTTGTGACAAATGATCACAGGGCTTCTGGTGGCGGAGAGTTCCCTCATCTTGAAGGTGAGACAATTATATATTCTACACCGACAACTCACCAGGAGATAATTATTGAGTTTCTTGATGAGCATGATCCTGTTGAAGCCAGCAATAACTGGCGGATTGTACCCTTTGACTATCAGGGTGAATTGATTGTCCGGTCACATCCTGAAGGTGCTGAATATATAGAGCAGCGTAATCTTGGGTTTATCGAGTATCTTGAGACTGACGGGGATGGCTGGGGAATTTATCGGTTCATCTTTGAAGATTAATGGTAATTTTCAAGGTATATAGAAATAGTGAGTTATTGCAAAAGAGTGCTGGGGTAAAGCCAGCACTCTTTTTAATTGAATATATATTTTTGTAGTTATATTAATAATATTAAGACAGGATCACCAGCCTCTATCTGCCATCTTTTCATTATCCTCTAAGGTGCTAATGTTGATTCCGACCATGGCTTCTCCGAGGTTTTCTGAGACTTCAGCGATAATCTCTGGTTTATCATAATTGGCTGTTGCCTTGACGATTGCTTTTGCTCTTTTGGCAGGGTCACCTGATTTAAAGATACCAGATCCAACAAAGACACCGTCACAACCAAGCTGCATCATCAGGGCTGCATCGGCTGGAGTTGCCACTCCACCGGCAGCGAAGTTAACGACAGGCAGGCGGCCATTTTCTGCAACATACTTAATCAATTCGAATGGCGCCTGGTGATCTTTAGCTGCTGACATTAATTCTTCGCTATCCATTGAAGCTATTCTCCTGATCTGGCTATTTACTGTCCGCATATGGCGAACTGCTTCGACAACGTTGCCAGTACCGGCTTCACCTTTGGTTCTGATCATACTTGCACCTTCACCGATTCTTCTTAAGGCTTCGCCGAGATTGGTTGCACCACAGACAAAGGGGACATTGAATTTGGTTTTATCGATATGATTATCTTCATCGGCAGGGGTTAAGACTTCACTCTCATCGATATAATCTACTCCAACTGCCTCTAAGACCTGGGCCTCAACGAAATGGCCGATTCTAACTTTGGCCATTACCGGTATAGAGACGGCATTAATTATCTCCTTGATCATTGTAGGATCAGAAGCCCTGGATACTCCGCCTTCCTTGCGAATATCGGCTGGAACTCTCTCTAAGGCCATAACTGCCACGGCTCCGGCCTCCTCGGCAATTACTGCCTGCTCTGGATTGATTACATCCATGATGACGCCACCTTTGAAGCTATCTGTCATCTTGATAAATTCTTTGCTTTTTTCGTTCATTATATCTCCTCCTGAGATTGGCTTAAAGTGTATTACTAATTTTGATTTGTTTGGAATTGTATCTATTTATATTATCACAAATTATTATTGTATTGTCAATAGTAATACAATAATACTGGGGAGATATTGTCCAGAGCCTGATTTTTACCGTATTTTAAAGATAGTGAGTCTGTTTTGATATTAAGAACTATCTATATCACTCTCCTTTGCTGCTTTGATCATTTCTTTTAGTTCTTCTGTATCTATATCGAGTTTATCTGCCTCTTTAAGCATCGGGACAATATATCTGTCGATAAAATCTCCTCTCCTCTTTTCCAGGAGTTTTTCTCTGGCACCTTCTGCTACAAACATTCCAATTCCTCTTTTTTTATAGATAATACCTTCATCGACAAGTAAGTTGACACCTTTAGAGACGGTTATATGGTTGACCTGATAGAAGTTAACCATCTCTGTTGTTGAAGGGATCTGGTCATTTTCAGTTAATTCCTGATTGACTATCTGGTCTTCTAATCTCTTTTTGATCTGTATATAAATTGGATCTTTATCATTAAATTGATAGCTCAAATCTACCACCACCTTATTGCTGTATTAAATATATTGACTGTAGTTTCCTGTAACTATTTTAATTAATTACTTGCTGTCTGCACTGTATTATTTATTGTTTGCCAGGCTTAATCTCTAATCTGCAATCCAGCTGCTTTTTTTAGAGACTATCATAATTAATACAATTGAAAGTACTAACAGGCCTCCTGTTTCGATGGCCAGATTGGCCGGATTGAGCTGGCTGACTCCCATTATCTGCTGCAGGCCTCTGGCCAGATAGGTTAAGGGCAAAAACCGGCTGACCTGCTGAAAATATGACGGGAGGAATTCGATTGGGAAATAGATCCCTGAGAAAAAGATCATAACTGTCAGCAGGATATTGGCTGCCTGGAACCCGCTATCGGCTGTTGTTGCAAAGAGGGTTATTAAGGCACCCAGCCCCATCATTATGACTGTGCCGATTATAATATAGGGAATAAATAGGAACCAGTTAATATTAAAGCTGACATCAAAAATGTATCTGCTGGATATTAAAATCAGGGCTGTACTGAGTAAGGATGCCGGCATTCTGCTGGATATCAGGGCAAAGGTAAAGGAGTTTCTACTTAAAGGTGAGGCAGCCATTCGCTTTAAGACTCCCTTTTCTTTATGATAGATAAATAGCTCCACTATCACGAATAGACCTGATGAGGCCAGCCCCAGGGCGATTAGACCTGGAAAAAGCGATAAGAACTGACTGCTGCCAGCAAGGTTACCGGTATCAATAATTTCTGTCTGGAGGTAGGTCTCCAGGCCAGACCTTCTGATATCCAGCTCCCTGGCAATGGCCATTGACTGCTGCTCGATTGCCGGGTTATCCTGGATTCTGGCTGGATTATAGCTGAATTCCAGGCCATCTCCGCTGACTCTAAGCAGGGTTTCGGCCTCGTAATCCCTTAATAACTGCTCGCCTTCTTCGATTGAATCGATATACCGATAGCTAAGGCTCTGATTGGCATCTATAACTTCTTCTATCTCTGACTGGCTAATTGTTGCTGTATCTTCAAAATAGAGGAGTACTCTATCCTGGCGCCGGCCATCGCCATTGCCATAAAGTGAGCCGAAAATTAACATGAATAATAGGGGCAGGACCAGAACATAAAAGACAGTCTCTTTATCCCGGAGGAAAGCCAGGCTCAAGATTTTTG
Organism: Halonatronomonas betaini; assembly: GCF_015666175.1. Lineage (NCBI taxonomy): Bacteria > Bacillati > Bacillota > Clostridia > Halanaerobiales > Halarsenatibacteraceae > Halonatronomonas > Halonatronomonas betaini. The sequence continues at coordinate 11,807 of NZ_JADPIE010000005.1, forward strand.
TATTGTTTATATATTGTTTAAACATCAAGAATCACCTCCTGGGTTCCAGCTGAATTTGACCATTGAAATTACTATTGAAACTATTAGCCAGATTGCCGGTACGATAAGGTTTAATAGATCAGAAGTCGGGCTGGGATAGACTCCGAGGATATCTCGCATACCATTGACGAGATAGGTCATCGGGTTGATGACAACTATCAGGCCAAGGATGCCTGTCATCCCGGTGACTTCAAAGAAAATACCGCTGAGAAAGGCCATTGGATAGGTCAGGGCCTGACTAACTACTCCGACTGACTCTCTGCTTTGAACCAGTGAGAGCACCATGAAACCGATTGAAACTGAGACAATCAGGGCAAAGACCATATAAATGATAAAGTCAAGATTTAATATATCAAGGTTGACATCAAGGAAAAATATTGACCAGCCATGGATTATTAAGACCTGGACGATTGATAGAACAATAATGAAAGCAAGGATACCTGCAAAATACTGGATTGGTTTTAACGGGGTTGCAAAGTATCTTCTTAATATGCCCCGGGCCCGCATTGATGAAATCCGACCAACTAACACCTGAATTCCGGAGCTTAAAAAAGTGAATAGGATGATTCCTGGTACGAGAAATTCGGCTATTGAGAAACTGCCCTCTTCTCCATTTGTCAGGCTGACATCTATCTGGCGGCTGGTTGTTGCAATTAGCTGGTCCCTGCTGACATTGCCCTCAGCCAGGTTGATTTCTCGGTTAATCTCGTTAATTATACTATTCATGACATCAGCGGCTATATTCGAAAGCTGGTTGCCTGGCTGGCGATAGATCTCGATCTGGCCTGGTTCTGGCAGGCTGCCTCCAGGAATTTTTAGGATGAGATGGCGGTCACCTGATTCCAGAAATCCCTCTTCTTGAGTTATAAATTCTTCTGAAGATTGCTCAGGGTCCTGGCGGTGAAACTGGAACCAGCGGCTATCCTCTGAAGCTTCAATGCCTCTGATCACATCTTCTATAATCATGGCATAGCTTACGGTTTCTTCAGGGCTTTCCTGGTCTATCTCTGGCATGGCTATGCTAATATCAAAGCTGATATCCTGGCCGGTTTGGCCGCCAAAGATCAGGGTCAGAATTGTTAAGAGAACAAGGGGGAAGACGAGATTCCAGAAAATAGAATATCTATCCCGGAGCTGTTTTCTAAGGTGTTTTAGAAAGATATTTTTAATGGCCAGCATCAGTCACGCAGCCCCTTTCCTGTTAATTCAATGAAGACATCTTCTAAATTTGGCCTTCGTATCTTGAGGTTATCCAGTTTAAATTCTGCTTTTTCAGCCCAGTTGATAAGGGCTGGCAGGGCAGTTGAGATATCCTGGACATAGACTGAGATATCTTCAGGGTTTATTTTTATTTCAGGATAATGCTCTTTTAGCTCTGCAAGCTGATTATCTTCAAGACCGTTTCTGGCAAAGTCGATTACATTTTCCTGGCCCAGGTTGTCGATTAATTCTTCAGGGGTGCCATCGGCGATAATCTTGCCCTGGTCCATAATGTAGACGTAATCTGAGAGTTTTTCTGCCTCATCCATATAATGGGTCGTTAGAAAAATTGTCTTACCTTCATCTTTTAAGCCCTCGATTAAGTCCCAGAGATTACGACGAGCCTGAGGATCTAGGCCTGTTGTTGGTTCATCCAGATAGAGTATTTTAGGATCATTGATCAGGGCCAGGCCGATTGAGAGCCGCTGTTGCTGGCCTCCTGAAAGGTTTTCTACAAAGGAGTCTTCTTTATCTTTTAATGCAATCTTCTCGAGAATATCATTAATTGGCAGAGACTTTTTATAAAAGGAGCTAAACATCTTTAGCATCTCTTTAACTTTAACCTTTTCAATATAATTATTTTTCTGGAGGAGAACACCTATATCTTCTTTCTCCTTGCTGCCAATCTTATCTACCTTTCTATTAAAGAACTCAATTTGACCGGCATCTGCCTCTTTAAGGCCTTCGAGAATTTCAATAGTTGTTGTCTTGCCGGCACCATTGGGACCTAGAAGGGTGAATACCTGGCCTTTTTTAACATAAAATGAAATTCCGTCTACTGCCTTAACTGTGCCATATGACTTTTTTAGACCTTTAATTTCGATTGCCCTTTCGCTGCTTGTTATCATAGTCATTTCCTCCTTTTTTGAATTTATTCCTATTTTATTTTGAAAGCTTATTTTTATTCTGAACTGACTTTTGAATAAGCTTTATGGTTATATACATAAATATAATGGTAGATAGGTTGATTGTCAAGTAGTATTTTGTAAAGTTAATTTTTTTATTGAAATTCATAATCTCTTCATATTTGAGTTTTATTATATAGATAGTCGAGCAAAACAATAGACATATTAGGTAAAACAAAATTAAATGGAGGCGATTTTAATGAAAAGATTGATTGTTGTTAGTTTATCTGTTCTGTTGGTTGTAGGATTGGTTGCAAGTACAGGATTGGCTTTTAGAGGACATGGTTCCAGGATGCAGCGAGATTTTGCCAGTCAGGACTTTGAGAGTGTGGACAGGTTTGAAGAGTTGACTGAGGAAGAGCTTGCTGAATTAAAAGAAATTGATCGTCAGATGTTTAGACTTGCTGAGAGAATTTCAGTTCTTAGAGAAGAATATCGTCAGGCTATTATTGATGGCGCTTCTGATAATGAACTGGATGATTTAGAAGATCAGTTATTTGAACTCCAGGATGAGATGGCCGAGCTGAGTTATGATAGTGACTTCAGAGGATTTCACATGGGGAACCGAAGAGGCGATACTGGATTTGGCGGAATGATGAGAGGTTTTATGGGATCTTCTCGTGGAAATGGAACTCACTGCTGGTAATTTAATAATTTTTGATAAACATAAAAAGTCCCCTTGATGATAATTCATTGAGGGGACTTTAAGTATTTTCTGTTAGTTTAATTTTTTGTGGTTGAATCTTTATGATTGCTATACCAGTTTTCATGTCCTGATCATCTCACTCCACCTCCTGATAGCTTATTATTTAAAAAATAGGACCGTTATAATGCTTAAAACCCTGCTGATAATGCTCGTCTCTAATTTTGTCACTATTATCTATTTTGATTTGATCATCTCTTTTTAGCTTAAATAAATTAATTATATTCATCATATTTGACACCTCCTTAAACTTTATAATTCTTTTAGCCTCTTTAGTAGATAAACTCCTGGCTCTTCTTTAGACAGTTATGAAGATGTTCCTGATAAAAATCTTCTCTCTGATTACTCTTCATCTTAATTTCATTGTTTTCTAGCCTTAAAATATTATTTAGTAAACCCACTCTGATCACCCCCTTTATTTAACTTTTATCATTTGTCTATATTATATACTTAAAAATTAAGTTTGTCAAGTATTTGATTAATATTTTTAATAAAAAACTTAATATATTTAATTTTGCGCTTAAAGTAATAACGTATTGAGGCCTGGTTTTTATAGAATTAAAACTCTTATACAACCTGTGATATCATATATTTGCAGGCTTTTAATTTTTATCATATTCATTTAAAGCTATCTTGAAAAATTAATAAAAAAATAATTTAATATTAATATATTTAATATCAACATTAATATATTAGAACTATTATTAGATTATGATGAGTCAGAGATAAAAAACAGGGTATAAATTATTGATTTTAATATACAGGTATAAATTTTGGATTGGAGTACGGGTAGGATTAGATTGGAGTGGGAGTAAGATTGAAGTGATACCTGGAAGATACTCGGGAGATGCTTGCTGGATTGAGACTAACTGCTATTAATTATGTTTTTTTGTCAGATAGTCCCAGGCCATGATTATAACTGCTAGAGAAATAAATGCCTCAACGCTAAATTCAATTAAATGTACCTGAAAGCTGCTCCCTGAAAATGATAGAAGTTCCCTGAACATATTTCCAAGCCCATGATAGAGAACTGCTATGACTGCAAATTGACCTGTTATATTATAAAGCCAGCCATAAAAGATTGATCCGACTAAAATGCCTAAATTAAAGAAAATGAACCCTGTTGAAAATAGCCCAATAGCTGATTGATAGGTTCCTGCTATTAAGAATAAAGGCAGATGCCAGAGAGCCCAGAATAGCCCTATTATCAGGCTACTTTTTAAGGGAGAATAATATTGCTGGAGTGCTTTCTGCCCATAACCCCGCCAGCCTGGTTCTTCAATCACTCCGGCCATTAAACCGACCAGTATAAAGACTGTCGGTGGTGAGAAACTGGCAAGCTGGTGTATTGATTGGTCAAATATTATTGAGCCGATTAATAATGGGCCTCCAGTTAGTATTAATAAAGCAGCAGCCATTACTAGATACCATTTAATCTTTACATTAAATGGATTGAAACAGTTATCAAGAAACGCTTGAATATTTCCTGGCCAGTAGCCAAATTTGACCATGATAACAGCTACTACAGTTGGGGTTATAAAGCCCAGGATAGTAAGGATTATATTAGGAAACTGAAGCCAGCCCTGGCCTGTTGCTGCTGCCCCAAACCAGAATAGCCAGGTTATTATTAAAGTTGTGAATAGATAAATGTAAGGACGATAATTATTGAATTTGTCATCCATAATAACCAACTCCTCGGTATTTTAATTTAAGCTCTGGCTTTTCGATAATATTCAATTTTCATTATAACATAGTTCTAACTAATTTTAGTAGCTTTATGCTGCAGCTTAACTTAATTATTCTACTTCTTAGAGGAAATCCATTCTTTTTTGATAAAAACTATGTTATTATGTTTTTAAGGTTATTTAAAGTATTTAAGTTTTGGAGTCTGGAGGTTTTTAGATGAAAGTAAATCTGATCTGTTCTAATAGTTTTAAGCCTCTTTTAAGGGAGCTTTTAGAGACTAGAGATTTTATTATAGCCGATGATGCCGAGCTTAGCCTGGTGGAAAAGGGCCTGGAGCTCCCTGAGAATGGCATTAGTATTGTCTTTAACCCGGCTGAAATGGAGCAGTTTCTTGCGTTTTTGAAGAATCTATTTTCAGATGCTGGTAAGGATACCCAGAAAGGGGGTTCTCTGCCCGGTCATCTGACAGGGCAGGCTGGCGATAACTATGAGTTAATTAGTTATCAGGATATTATTCTGCTTGAGACCGAGGCCGGCAATATCTATGCCAGGACCGCTAAAGGCAGGGATTATCGGATAAAAGAGAAACTCTATGAGCTGGAGGAATCTCTGGCAGGTGAGGGGTTTATCAGGATTAATAAATCTAATATTGTCAATGTGCTTCATATCAATGAGATTGTGCCCTGGTTTAATGGCCGGTTATTACTTAAGCTAAATAATACTAAAGAGGTTGAGGTCTCCAGGAGTTATGCCGGAGATTTCAAGGATTTTCTGGGGCTGTGAGGAGGTAATGATGGATAAACTAAAAGGATATATTTTGAATTTAATACCGGCTGGAATGGTTGGAGTTGCAGTTGCTGTCTTTGAGTTTTTATTTTTAAATAGATCCAGTGATTTATTAAGGTCCAGCATTATTTATTTTGTCTTTGGGGCTGTTATTGGAACTGTCAGTGCTGGCTGTTATTCCTGGTCCAAATATAAGGGCTTTTCTACTATTCAGTCCTATCTTGTTTCGATGTTAGGGAATGGAATCTCTGTATTTATTCTATTGATGATACTCAGAACCCATCAGGCCTATGGCTGGGGTGCTGTTATTTATATTATTTTACTAACACAGGTGCTGGGTCTTCTGATCTCATATTTTGAGAACCGCTATTATAATGATATTAATAGGAGTTTGCAGGAGAAAAAAGAAAATTTAAGCAGAGAGCAATAATATATTGAAATCCCTCCTTACGGAGGGATTTTTTTGGTTGGTATATATTTTTTGTTACTGGCCAGGGCTGACCTCTGCCATGGCCTCGTGGACAGGGCTGGTTGGCCTTTGCCAGGAGGCTGGGGGCAGGCGATTAATTATGAGTTAGCTGACTACGTTCTGGGGCTGGCCATCCAGCCAATTTTCGATATTGGCAAAGACGATCTCTGCTCTTTTCAGGAAGGCTTCCTCGGTGGCAAAGGCAACATGGGGTGCCAGGACTGTATTTTTGGCGTTAAGGAGTGGATGATCCTCTGGAATTGGAGGCTCCATCTCGAAGACATCGATGCCGGCACCGGCTATCTTATCGTTATTTAGAGCTGCTGCCAGGGCTTCGCTATCGACGACTGGGCCCCGGGCTGTGTTGATTAGAATTGCATCCTCTTTCATGAGATCAATCTTCTGGCCATCGATTAGACCTTCAGTCGACTCTTTGAGAGGAACATGGAGGCTGATAATATCGCTTCTGGCCATAACCTCATCGATATCCAGGTATTCCACGCCTAATTCTTTGCCGATTGCATGTTCTTTGTGATTGTCTACCAGGAGATTACAGCCGAAGGCCTTTGCGATTTTAGCTGTTTTCTGGCCGATTGAGCCAAAACCGATGATTCCAAAGTTTTTACCGGCCAGCTCACTGCCGATGAGCCCGGCTCTGGTCTTTGATTCTCTGGTGGCCTTGTCACAGGCTTTGAGATTCCGCATCAGGTCAATGGTCAGGCCAAAGACCAGCTCGGCAACTGCCTGATTGGCATAACCGGAGGAATTTGAGACCAGGATATCATTCTCTCTGCAGGCTTCCATATCGATATGGTCGTAACCGGTAAAGGCGACTGAGATCATTTTTAGCTCCGGGCATGAGTTGATGACATTGGCTGACAGGGGCTGATTGGCTATAATCATGATTTCGGAATCTTCTGCTCTTTCGATCATTTCGGCATCACTGGCAGCTCTCTCAGAGTATGTTATTAGTTCATGGCCTTTTTCGGCAAATTTTTTCTTATATTCTTCTCTTTTTTCAGTAGAGATATTGATTGGTTCTATCATTACAATTTTCATTATCTGATCACTCCTTAGATAGTTTATTTTTTAACTCTCTAAACTACTAATATTATATCAATTGTTCAGGTAAATAACAAAGTTGCAGATATTTGATTTTGATATATTGCAACTTAACTGCTTTATTCTACGACTTAGCTGAAATCTATTTTCTTCTGGCCAGGTCTATGGTATTCTGCTTATAGAGTTATTCAGGAGTTAGAGGGAAACTGTCAAGCAATCTAAATTATAAGTGAAAATTTGAAAGGGGAAATTATAATATGAAAGTTTTTAAGAGGTTATTAATTATTGTTCCAGCTATACTGGTTTTGGTGATTGGTTTTGTGGTCTTGAGCAGTTATTTTGAGCATAGAGACCTGATTGCTGAGGAGAAGGAGCTTTATCCGGCTCCAGGTCAGCTAGTTGATGTTGATGATGGCCAGCTACATATTTATGCTGAGGGTGAAGGCGATAATACTCTGGTTTTTATGTCCGGATTAGGAACCAGTTCGCCATTTTATGATTTTAAACCGCTTTTTGATGAGCTGACAGAAGATAATCGGATTGTTGTGATTGAGCGGGCAGGTTATGGCTGGAGTGAGATTACTTCTACTGGCAGGGATTTAGATACTGTGCTGGCTGAAAGCAGGCAGGCCCTGGCAGAGATTGGTGAATCCGGGCCATATACTCTGATTCCCCATTCGCTGGCCGGGATGGAGGCTATCTACTGGGCCCAGTCCTATCCAGGTGAGGTTGAGAGAATTGTTGGCCTTGATCCCTTGATTCCAGAGTATTATGAGCAGGATGAAGATAGAGATAATCCTCTCTCGCCACTGGTTACTTTTCTGGCCAGGTCTGGCCTGATGCGGCAGCAGGAAGGTGTCTGCGAGAATATGCCTGTGATTGAAAAGGGCTATCTAAATGATGAAGAGATGGAGGCTGCCTGTGCTATTTTTATGAGGCGATTGATGACTAAAAATATGTGGGAGGAATACCGGAGTCTTGATGATAATAGTCAGCTCGTCTTAAATGGACCCGGGCTTGAGGTTCCTTTTTATGCCTTTATTTCCGGCCAGGGTGAGGAGTTATGGATTGATACCCTGGAGGATTATGCTGATATGAGCTTTACTCTGGATGCTGGTCATTATATCCATCTTGATGAAACTGAGTTGATCGGAGAAAAGATCACTGAAATCATTGAAACTGATGATATTACCTTTTAGATATTTAATTGCAGGGTTTTTGGGATTTTGCAAAAGGCTGGGCTTTTTAAGGCCTGGAAATAGGATATAATTAAGGTGAGACTGAGGCTAAAGTATAATTGATGGTTAGAAAAAATGTGATTTAGCGGTAATTATTAATAGAGTTAATGTTAATAAAATTTGTTGGAATCGATAATATAAGAGCCAGTGGACTCTGGACTTTCTGACGGAGGTGGTAACTGTCAGGTAAGGGCCAGGTCACTGGCTGTTTTATATTTAAAATATTAGTAAATGGAGAACTCCCCTGAAGATAACGCCGATTACAGCTGCCACCATTGCCGGCCTGACAACTTCTTTGATCCTGGGCCCAGCCGAGATTAATAGAGCCAGGCCAACCGGGTCAAAGGGGTTTAATGTGAAGCCTACAACTCTGTTGAGCTCGGCAACTGTCATTGCTCCTTCCTGCATTAGATCCAGCAGAATTCCTAGCATGGCTGTGCCACCGGCTAGATATTTGGTCGCTATCGGCAGGACGGCGGCTCCTGGGATGCCGATTCTGGTTAAAGCCGGGGCCATCAGGGTTTCCAGAACGTCGATAGCTCCAACCTCCCTTAATACGTTGACCAGAAATATCGCTAAAACTAGAGGTGGGATTGATTTCTTAACGATCTCCAGGCCTTCTGCTCCTCCTTTAAATAGAAGGGGAATTAATCTGAGGTCTTTTTTCTCGGCTTCGGCTTTGATGTTTTTAGTTGCCTCTAGTGCCGCGGTCTGTTCGTCTTCTCCATGGATTTTATAGGCCAGGTAGCCGGCCAGTAATCCGCCCAGAACAGAGGTCAGCATGGCTATCGGTATATTGACACCGACAACTGCCAGCGGAAAGGCGGCATTGGCCTGGGACATTACCAGCACTGCGGCCAGGGTTGCTGCTATTTTTCTGTTTGTAATACTGCCGTCCTGTTCCATTATCTTAAAAGTTGAGATCGGGGCTGCAAAGTTTACGAATAAGATCTGGATCATGGCAAATACACCTAGCCCTGGCAGCCCAAAGATTGCCAGGAGCGGCGATATCTTTTTGGCTATTAGGGCCAGCAGGCCTTTATCTTCTAAAACCCGCATTAATGCCATTAGAACAACTAAGACTGGCAGAAGCAGGTATAGTGCTAGATCGACGGCTGTTTCTCCTGATACGATTATTAAGTCAACGACTGTCTGCAAAATAGGATCCTCCTTGATGATTTATGAGTAATTATTACAATTTCAATTTCTTTTTAAGATAACTGCTACAAAGACGACAATTATGAAGATTATAAGCCATTCAAGCATTGTTATCACTCCTGGCCTGCTCCTTGATATCTCCATAAAACGAATATTGACTTTTGCCAGATTCCTTGGATTGATACATGGCTTCATCGGCTTTATTTGTTAGGGTCTCGACGTCCTGGCCGTCTTCTGGATAAAATGCGACTCCCATGCTGGCTGTAATATCAAAGCTTTTGCCCCCGACTTCAAAGGGTTCCTGAAAGGAGTCAAAGATCTTATCAGAGACAACTTCAGCAGATTGCTTGTTATTGATATCTTTGCATTTAATGATAAATTCATCGCCACCATATCTGGCTACGATATCTTTTTCTCTTAAATTTTCCCGCAATCTTGCTGCAACCAATTTTAAAAGATTGTCTCCCTTTTCATGGCCCAGGGTATCATTAACTTCTTTGAAACCATCAAGGTCTAACATAGCTACCATTATAGACTGTTCCTTCTCTTCTGCTATATTAATTGATTCATTTAACCTGTCAATAAATAGTCTTCTATTTGGTAATCTAGTTAAGCTGTCATGGTTGGCCAGATATTGAAGCTCTTTTGTTCTTCTAGCAACCTTGGCTTCAAGTTCTTCATTAAGTTTTCTTAATTTCTCTTCAGCTTCCACCCGTTCTTTGATATTAGAAAATGTGCAGATAAAACCTAAGTAATCTCCCCAATCATCCTGAAGAGTAGCTATTGAAAAGAGTACAGGGATATCCTGGCCTTCCTTTGTTTCCAGTACTTTATCCTGATACTTTATCATATCCCTTTTATTGGTACCAGAGAAAAATGAATCAATCAGGCTATCATCTTTGATGATCTTATCTATTGGTTCTTCTAAAAGTTCTCTCTTTCTAAAATTCAACTGGTTTAATGTACTCTGATTAACCATCTTAACCATCCCTATATTATCAGTAACTATAAGGCCTTCATTCATAGTCTCCAGGATATCGCCGGCTATTCTATCGGGAGAGAGATCCATTAATTTATATTTTTCTATTGAATAGAGAATTCCTAAAGCCGGGATCAGGATAAATATGATTGAAAGATCTGGATATTGATTATAACCTAAATGAGGCGGAATTATATCGACTGCAGTTCCAATTATAAAAGCAAGCACCAGAGTTTTTAATATCAGTTGGGCCTGTTTCTGTTTCCTGGTAGTTCTGGCATTACGACCCCATCTCCAGAGTAATAGCATTGAGATCAGGATATAAGAAATATAATAAATATAAAATGCCAGGCTCCATTCTGTATGTTCAGCTGAAACGACCCAGCCGATATTTAACTCGACCATTTCATAATAATTAAGCATATATGGGCTAAGGCTAAAATTATAAATCATTAAAGCTGCTGGCAGATATAATAGTATCAGCAACAATTTACTTTTCAAAATGCTTTTATTCTTTGCTAGTATTAATGTGAAATGCAGAAATAGACTGTAAAAACTCAAATAACCTACTGCCCCTATTCGCCTCAAGGACAGGGCAGTTTCAGAGCTATTTGCAGCAAGAGAGAGCCCAAAAGATAGTGCCCAGAGACTTAAGAGTATGGAAATAATAAAGAATAATCTATTTTTAGGAGATTTATTATCTTTTCTGATTACATAGATGCCAAGAGTGAAATATATAATAGTTACAATAAAATAAGCCAGGAACGGTATTAGACGGGCTCTTGAAATGACAGGCACCTCCCCACTCAATAGGCAGTACTTTTTTACCACTTAATATATTATTCTCTATAAAGCAGAAAGTTCCTTCAAAAAAATAGAAACTGCTGGATGGCTCAAATTTAATTTTGTATATCTGTTAACAGACTTTGTTTAAATGCAGGAATATATTAAGAGAATAAACCCATTAAAGGAGTGGTCGAGATGAAAAAATATATTCTGAATTTTAGTTTTATGCTCCTTTTGGTATTGGTCTTCTCTGTTGGAACTATGGCGATCTCCCTTGAATATCTTACAGAATTAAATCCTGCACTGACCTACTATAACCTTGATGACCATTTCGCTCCAAACATGGGCATGCATTTTATTGCCCCAGGACCTCATATGACTGTTGTTCTTGCCGATGATAATACTGTTGTTGCGGTTGAACTGGTGGTTCCAGAAGAGCATGGCTGGCTCCCCTGGTTTGACCAACCTGAAGGAGAACCAACTGAACTTCCCATTGGTATAGCTTACACCCAGCATATTTATTTAGCTGACAGAGCTACTATTATTCCTGGCCAGAGTCCAATGCTTTTTGCCAATTATCCTGATGAACAGTTTAATCTCAGCCAGCTTCATCGCTCAAATCCTGCCCTTGATATGTATAAGTATCTCACAGATTATATTCCTGGACGAGGCAGTCTTTTTGGCCCTGAAGGTCCTGGTTTGGGTATCCTTCTTGATGAAAATGAACAGATTCTTGGCTTTGAATTAGTCTTTCCTGCTGAGGCAGGCTGGTTTGCCTGGTTTGATCAATCTGAAGGCCAACCAGATCCCCATCCAGAGTTAGGAGAGATTTATTCTCAGAGTATCCGTCTTGCAACTGCTGAGTAAATTTTATATTTAATTAAATTAATACTCCCCTGAAGCCAGGTTAGTTGACTTGCAGGGGATTTGTTATTTTATAAAATAAATAGCGTTATAATTTATTATTGAAATATTTTGCATTAAACCTGGATTTCATATAAAATGTTCTTTAACTAACTAATACTCAAAAGGAAGTGGCAGTATGTCAAAACAAATAAATGATAAATTTAAAGAGTTAGACCAGTTAACAGTTTTTCATTCAATTAATAATGATAAAATAATCCAAAAGTTAAAATCCCCGACTGGTCAAGATGGTGGTCAAACTATTAACGCCTTGATCGAGCATTCAGAAAATAACTGCTTGAGCGGTGATCTCTGGCAGAATTATTTAAAAGATCTCATTATAACTGATGAAAATATTTTCACTTTAAGTTGTGAAAAGTATATGATCTCTGAAGATAATAGCCTTTATCAGGCAGCAGCTCATGACTTAAAAATATTAAAAAGGCTGCTCTCCCTTTCTGTTATTGATATCTTTAAAGATTATCCAGGAAATCTTTATTCTCTCGGCTCGAATTATAAGCCTGTCAAAAATGCAGGTAAAAATACATATCGAAAATCTTTAGAGCTATTAAATAGCAGCCTAGAAGAAATTATTAACTATTTAAATAAATATTTTTATGAGCATGGGGCAGGCCTTCTTAACCAATACAGGGCTTTTAGCTGGGATAGCAGAGATAACCTGGTTCCTGTTAATAATCCTGATTCGATCAATTTTAATAATTTAATCGGCTATGAAAGCCAGCAGAAAAAATTAATAGCTAATACCGCAAACTTTATAAATGGTCAAAAAGCCTATAATGTTCTGCTCTATGGGGAAAGCGGTACCGGTAAATCATCATCTGTTAAGGCTGCACTGAATAAATTTGCTGGCCAGGGGTTGCGCCTGATAGAAATCAATAGTGATCAGATCAAGGAACTCCCTGGAATTCTAGACTACTTAAGCCAGCGAGGTAGCTATTTCATTATCTTTATGGATGACCTCTCTTTTGAAGAATTTGAGACTGAATATAAGCATCTAAAGGCAATTATGGAAGGCGGGATTGAGGCCAGGCCTAAAAATGTTCTCTTTTATGCGACCAGTAATCGCCGTCATCTCATCCAGGAGAAATGGGAAAGCAGGGAAGAGATTCACCAGAATGATATGATTAACGAACGGCTTTCTCTTTCTGAGCGGTTCGGCCTGACTATCTTATTTAACTCCCCAGATCAAGAGGAATACCTTGAGATCGTTAAAGGCCTGGCCAGCCAAAAGGAGCTTGAAATCGATGATGCTGTTCTGGAAGAGAAAGCCCTCAAATGGCAGATGTGGCACAATGGCCAGTCTGGTAGAACAGCCAGGCAGTTTATTGATTCATTATAAAATTAAATAAATTGCATTAACTAAAAAATTTTCGATAAAAATTCTTGCCATCTTCATCAAGGTCATTAGTCCTGATAAAACCGGCCCTCTCCCAGAAACGCTCATTAATATGATTAGTTGGAGTCAGTTCAATATAGCTGGCTCCTTCTTTTGCAATCTGATTTTCAGCCATTCTGTATGCCTTCTTGCCATAGCCTGAATTTCGCTTATCAGGGCAGATATAAAATTCTGCCAGCAACGATTTACCATCCTCATCAAAATAAGTGCAGTACATCATAAAACCTATTGTTTCTTGTTGCAATTTGAAAAATAATAATTTAAGTGGATTCTTCTCTCTTCTATTTAATCTTTCTATCATATTTTTATATTCATCAGAGAAGAAATAATTTTTATCTAATTCTTCACCCCTGGTGGCATTTTCGGCCAGCTCATTAATATAATCTTTAAATAGTGTCCAGAATTTATCCAGCTCAAATGCTGTTTCTACTTCTTTCATTTTAAGAGTATTATTCATATTCTTTCTCCTTTAATTTGATTGTGTTTCTTCTTCAAATTTATTTTTGGCTGCCAGCACATCACTAATAACCTGATCTATATTATCTGCCTGCAGAACAATTACATCATCTGCTTTAGCCATGCCCAGGGCAACCTGAGTTGCTTCTTGCTCATTAAAGATAATATCTATTCTCTCATCCTTAAAACCACCATCCAGGAGGCCCTGGCGAACCAATTCTGCTGTTTCGCCTAATTTTCTACTTCTGGGATCTGGATCTGAGATAATTATATGATCATAATACTGAGCTAGTGTATAGCCAAATTCAATGATATCTTCTTCCCTGCGGTTGCCTGTGCCTGAAGCCATCCTGATTATTCTATTTGAGCCCAGACTATTAATAAAGTCGCCAGTAGCTTTTATCGCCCCAATATTATGGCCATAATCGATAACGACTTTGTAATCTTCAATCTCTATAATATTCATTCTGCCAGGGGATTGACCAAGGGATGCACTAAAACTAACCAGGCCTGCTCTGATTTGTTTGGCATTTAAGCCTAATGCAGAGACGGCTGCCACAGCAGACAGCACATTTTTAATATTAAAGATAGCTTTACCGGTAAAGGTTATAGGAATCTCGGCAGCACTGGCAACTACTGATTCCCAGCCCTCTTTTTTAATAACTATATTACCATTTTGAAGGATAACATTCATATTGCCCTTATCCAGGTTTTCCTTTAGGGCAGGGTTCTCTGGATTAATCGAAAATAGTATTGGGTTGGCCCTGGTATTTTCCAAACAGTCAAGAACCAATTGATCATCGGCATTTATGACTGCATGGCCCTCAGATTTTACTGCTTCAATAACTGTGGACTTAAGTCGAGCCAGGTCTTCTAATGTATTTATTTCGCCTTCGCCAAGATGATCAGAGCTAATATTAAGCAATACTCCAACATCTGCCCGGGAATAACCTAAACCCCGGCGCAAGATACCGCCTCGAGCCACTTCCAGGACAGCATGATCAATAGTTGCATCTGTTAAAACAGCTTTAGCCCCGGCTGGCCCGCTAAAATCTCCCTCAAGTACTGGAATATTATCAATAACAACTGCATCAGTAGATGTCATGCCAACAACATTTCCGCTTAGACCAAGGATATGGGCAATTAGCCTGACAGTAGTAGTTTTACCATTGGTACCAGTTACAGCAACAATCGGTACCGGTTGATAGGCTCCAGGTGGGAATAACATATCCACCACTGGAACTGCAACATTAATAGGCTGACCCTTAGTTGGATCTAGATGCATTCTAAAGCCTGGAGCAGCATTAACTTCAACTACTCCTCCGATATTCTTCTGGAGTGGTTCCTGTAATGTCGGAGCTACAATATCAATACCGATAACGTCCAGGCCAATTATCCTGGTAATCCTCTCTGCCATCAGTTTAACTAATGGATGAACATTCTCAGTCACATTTACAGCAGTTCCTCCAGAACTGAGGTTAGCTGTTGATTTAATATATAACTTCTCCCCTGCAGGCAATATAGTCTCCAGTGATAAATCATTAATTACCAGTAGCCTTTTCGTCATGGTATCTATTATTATTTTGGTCAGGTTCTTCTCATGGCCAACTCCTCGTTTAGGGTCGTTATTAACTTCCTCTATTAACTGTTGAACTGTTGAGTTGCCATCGCCAATTACAAAGGCAGGCTCTCTTTTAGCCGCTGCCACAAATCTGCCATTAATCACCAGGATCCGAAAATCTGTGCCTACTAGAAGCTTCTCTATCAAAACATCTTCACAAACCTTTTTAGCCATCTGATAGGCTGCTGCAAGCTCTTCTTCACCTTGAATATCAATACTAATTCCCCGGCCATGATTGCCGACTAGAGGTTTAACAACTACTGGATAGCCTAATTGATTAGCAGCTGTTTTAGCTTCAGCAAAATCGCTAACTGAAATGCCTTCAGGCACAGGTATTCCTTTCTCAGCTAACATCTGTTTAGTATATTCCTTATTATCAGCAATTTCAACACCTAATGCTGAGGTACTGTCCATCATTGTAGCCTGAATCCGCCGCTGGTAGCGACCATGACCTAGCTGGACATAGCTATATTCATTCAACCTGATATGAGGAATTCCTCGACGTCTGGCTTCATCAACAATGGCCTCAGTGGAAGGGCCGAGTAGACTATCATCTCTAATTTTCTTTAACTGATAAACTAGAGGCTCGATTTTAGAAGTTTCTCCCTGAAATAATTTATCTACAATATTTATTGCAAACTGGCCAGCCTGCAGGCCGACATTTTCATCGACATAGCTATAGACAACATTATAGACCGTTTTTTCTTCTGTACTAAAAGTTTTTCCAAAGGAGACATCATTATCAGCCAACCCTTGAAGCTCAATAGCAACATGCTCAACTACATGAGCTGCCCAGGTTCCTCGTTCAATTCGTTCAAAGAAACCTCCAGGCCTTCCTGGAGAACAGCTATGCTCATAAAGAGAAGGCATCATATCTTCTAATTTAGATCTAAAGCCTGGCACCAGATCTGTCGGTTTCTCTTCCAGACTACCGATATCCAGTTTTATAAAGATTACTGGCCAGAGACTATATAAATTTGGGCCTCGCAAGGCCCTGATCTCAAGTATTCTCATTTTAATCCCCCATTCTCAAACAGGTGATTCAACTTAAATCTCCTGGGTGCAGATATTTTCTTGCACTTAAATCATAACCATAGCCATTGGAAATTGTATGAACAATCATATTCTCCATTCCAATTGCTTCATCATATCTAATATTAGCCACATTTGAATACTTTAAATCCTGCCCATCAAAAATCACGATCACACCGGTCCCTATTGCTTTAATAATGTGACCTTTTTCAATAATAATCCCGGCATCTTCCCCTAAACCTATACCTAAATTTGTTGGGTTAATACTTAAAACCTGCATCAACCGACTAAATCTTCCTCGTTCAACGAAATGGGTATCGAGAATTACATTATCTATTAAACCAAGACCATCTCCAAGGTTAACTGTTCCCTTCTGATGTGCATCACTACTATCTCCTCCATAGATCATGGTTCTAGACATAGCTGCTGCACCTGCACTGGTACCGGCTATAATACAGAATTCTTCCAGATATCTCCTTTTGATTTCTTCAATGATTGGAGACCCGGCAAGAATACTGGTAATTCTTAGTTGGTCTCCGCCAGTAAAAAAGATTATATCGGCAGTTTTAATCCTATCAAGAAATTCAGGCCTGGAAGCAGTTTCCCTGCTATCAATATTAAGAATACCTACAGATATTTCTTCCTCCTGAGAGAAAGCAGCAATATATTCTTCTCCTGTTTCTTGAGGAAAGTTTGTAGCTGTCGTAATAACCTCAATCTTAGGAACATCGGTATTAACAAGAGAAACCAGAGTAGATAAAATCTCCAGATCATCCTCTTTATCCTCTCTTCCTCCAATGGCCACTAGTAAGCCTTTAGGCAAATACTCATTATTTTTTAATAACATATTATTTAATATTATCACTTCTCACCTCCATATGATTCCAAACCAGCGAGTTTATAATTATTAAATTTTATTAATGTAATTCAACTATACTCTTTTATTCCATAATTATCAAGTTATATTTGTTAACAACCAGCCTGCATTGATCGAATAGCATAAATATCATTATTAGGTTGCAAAATAAAAAACCTGCAGTACCATTACTGCAGGCATAATTTGCTTTATTTAGTTAGATCTTCAGGCATTTCTTTTCCAGTCATCTTAAAGTATTCTGGATCTTTGCGATCCCATTGACTGATGGTCACTTGTCTGCTTTTAACAGAGATTTCTATTCTATAACCCTCTTCAGTCCAGAGACAGTACTTTGTCCGACTGATCACTCCACGCCCGACATCATAATCAATATCATTCCAGCTAATTTTCTTCTGGCTGGCTGATAACGACTTCTGCAATTTCTTGACCTGCTCCTTGCTAATCGGTTCAGTTCTCATAATCATCCTCCTATCTATTTATTTTACTGATATCTAATTAATAAGCTTTATACTTACATTAATATAAAATACCTTTCTGTTAAGAATTTTTGATATTTTAATATTAAAAAAGAGCCTGATTTCGCCTCAGGCCCCTGGATATTAAATATTATTAATTAATCTTTGTTATGGCATTTCTACTTCAAATTCGAAGGTTTCCCAGGCATTAAAGCCGCCGGCAAGGTTGATTGGCTTATAACCCATATCCTGGAGTAATACAGCAGCTATAACTGAACGAGCACCAGACTGACAGGCAACAATGAATTCCTGATCAGGATCTTCTACGAAATCGCCAATGCGGAAGAATAGGATTCCAAAGTTAACATATTCTGAACCTGGAATAAAACCTTCATTACGTTCTGCAGTTGAACGGACATCAAGGATAATATACTCTTCGCCATCATCCATTGCAGCTTTAAGTTCTCTAACTCCCATTTCTCTCTCGAGATCTTCTGAAAGTTCTTCTACAAGATCGCCACCGCTTAAAACATCAGCGGATACATTTAAACTTAAGCCCATAACCAGCATAACAGCTAAGATACCAACAAAAAGTTTTCTCTTCATAAAAATTTCCCCCTTAAAATTTTAGTAAATATGTTCTTGACAACTACTATTATTATAACCTATTAGTAGAATTTTCACAAGTGTTTTTTGAAATTTTACTGGGGACTATTTTTATTGAAATATCATAAATCATATGACTTTAATCCAGTTAATTAATATACTCTATACTAAAATATCTATCCTAAAACAACATTTATATCCTAATTATTTGTGGGTTGTGTGATAACAATAACTACAGATTTATACATATCAATTTAATTTACTAACTTTAGATAATATTATTTTAAGCCAGTAAAAAGCTAGCTGGCACAAGAAAATAATAAGTATTAAGCATTAAAAAAAATCCTTATAAACTCTTGCAATCTCTTCTTTCATACTGTTAATTGGACCGATAACCTCTATCTCTTTCTGGCCTCTAGCAAAAATCTCCCGGCATGGCAGATCAAAAGTTGGATTTTGCTCATCATTACCTGTTATATCAAGGAGTTCTTTCTCTGAGAGGCCAAAAACTACTCTGCCTACATTGCCCCAGTAAATAGATCCAGAACACATTGCGCAGGGTTCGACTGTTGTATATAAGGAGCAGTTCCAGAGAAATTCTTTATCATACTGTTTAGAGGCATTAACCATTAACTGGGTCTCGGCATGGCCAGTACAGTTAGATTCAGTTATCTCAATATTCTCCTGTTCTAAAATTATTTTGCCGTTACTGTCAACCAGTACTGCTCCAAATGGCATGTTGCCATTATTAACAGCTGACCTTGCAAGTTCAATGCATCTACGCAAGTAATATTTATGGTCTTTCATATTCATTAATTTAGACCTCTCCTCATAATAAAGTATTCAGCAATAAGTTACTTATTAACCTTTAAACTCACGGTCATAGGGAACTGTAAGTGCTGTTGGTTCAGCGAATTTCTTATGGGATAATGCAAGCACTACTATTATTAAAACATAGGGAAATACAACAGTTACTTCATAGGGAAAGGCAATACCTGATATCTGAAACCAGCGCTGAAAGCCATTTGCTATACTAAATAACATGGCCCCTTTAAGAATCCCAAATGGTTTCCATCTGCCAAAATATACTAAAGCAATGGCAATAAAACCTCTACCGGCTACTAAATCACTGGCAAACATATTGGCCTGGGCAACTGAAAGATATGCTCCTGCCAGTCCGGCCAGCATACTACCTAAAATAACACATTGATATCTAATTTTAGTAACATTTATCCCCATTGTATCTGCAGCCCTTGGGGTAGAACCGACTGCCCTAACCTTTAGTCCCCAGGGGGTTTTATAAAGAACATACCAGGATACAGGTACCAGCAAGAAGGCCAGATAAACTAAAATATTATGGGAAAATAGAATTCGACCTATATAAGGCAGGTCAGTCAGTCCGGAAATATTTAAATTTTGTAGACCAGGGATACTCTGAACTCCACCAACAAATAATCTAAATAGGGTACCGGCAACCCCCCAGCCGAACATGTAAAGTCCAATACCGCTAATTCCCTGTTTGGCTTTCAATGTAACACTTACAAATGCCATTAATAATCCCATTAATCCACCAACGATTATAGCCAGAATAATACCTAACAGGATATTTTCATGGGCCCAGGCAAAATAAAATGCAACAAATGCTCCTAACATCATAATTCCCTCGACGCCAAGGTTTAAAACTCCTGATTTTTGAGAGAACATCTCGCCGATAGCAGCAAATATATATGGAGCTGAAACTGCAACTGCAACAGTTAATATTCTTATAGCTAATTGTAAATAGGCTGAAACGTCCATAGCTTATACCTCCAGAATTAGATTTTTTATTTTTAGAATTTCTGTACAAAGAAGCTGAGAAACTTCTTTCTATATTTTGGGTTTTCAAGGATCAGGTTACTGGAGACTACTGCCAGTATAACAAGTCCCTGAATACTGATTACTAGAGCAGATGGAATATCAACTGCTCGCTGCATCATCTCAGCTCCAATAAGTAAAAGTCCAAAAAAGAATGACGCAGGGATTACACCTAATGGATGAAGTCTACCAAATAGGGCGACAACTATCCCACTGAAACCATAGTTGGCTGAAAGTCCCTCTAAGACCCGATGATGAACGCCGATAACCTCTATAGAACCAGCGATTCCAGCAAGACCACCTGAAAGAATCATGGCCAGAACCAGGTACTTATCGACCTTAACACCGGCATAATTAGCTGCTTTTGGTTCTTCTCCAACTGCTCTTAATCTAAAACCGAAGGTTGTTCGCCATAAGAGAAAATAAACTAAAAATGCAATAATGATTGCAATAAAGATACCTGAGTGAATCCTCTGCCCCTGAATCAACCTCTGGAAAATTGAGGAGTCAGGCATTCTAGCTGTCTGTGGAACCCCTGTTCCCCAGGCTAATTCAGATGGGTCAATTAATGGACCCCGGATAAGGTAAAGATAAATCTGAAAAGCAATATAGTTTAACATTACTGTACTTAAAACTTCATTTACTGATAGCTTGGCTTT
The DNA here is from genome assembly GCF_015666175.1 of Halonatronomonas betaini. Lineage (NCBI taxonomy): Bacteria > Bacillati > Bacillota > Clostridia > Halanaerobiales > Halarsenatibacteraceae > Halonatronomonas > Halonatronomonas betaini. The sequence continues at coordinate 32,758 of NZ_JADPIE010000005.1, forward strand.
CATCCAGCCTGCAATTCCGCCCCAGATTCCACCGGCAGTAAAACCGGCTAAAATAACAACTGGTATCAAGATAACTTTGGGCAGTCCAGGCAATGCCAGAGCTGTTGCACCGGCTGCAATAGCACCAAGCTGAATCTGGCCTTCGCCACCGATATTAATCATCTTTGATCTAAAGGCAATAGAAATACCGATACCGACCATCATTAATGGTATTGCTCTAACTACAGCTTCAGAAAGGCCATAAATGCTACTAATAGGCCTGATAATCATCGCATGATAGGCCACTAAGGGATTTACTCCAGCTATTAGTAAAATTATAGCTCCAAAAAATAAGGCAATAATAAATGAGCCAACTAAGACTGCTATATTAAATAAGATTTCTCTGAGATTATTTTTCAACTTGCTCCCTCCTTAACTCCAGCCATTAATAGACCTAGCTTCGATTTATCTGCTGCTCTAGCATCTATAATATCAAGGATCTGGCCTTCATAAATTACTGCAATTCGATCACTTAAATTGATCAATTCATCAAGTTCCTCTGTGATCAGAAGAATGGCCATGTCATCATCTCTTGCCTCAAGCAATTTCTCATGAATGTACTGGACTGAAGCTATATCAACTCCACGAATTGGATAGGAAGCAATTAATGCATCTGGTTTTCTTTTTAATTCTCTAGAAAGTATCACTTTCTGGATATTACCTCCAGAAAGGGCATGAGTTGGGGTATTTATATTTGGACATTTTACATCATATTCATCGACTGTTGATTTACAATAATCATTAATATAAGTTCTATCCAGCAAAAATATTTTGCTAAAAGGGTCTCGCAAATAATCTTTTAAAATCATATTTTCTTTAACTTTAAAACCAGGGATTGTACCCATATGGAGTCTATCCTCTGGAACAAAGCCCATACCTTTATCTATTATCTGCTGTACAGATTTATTTGCTATGTTTTCTCCTTTAAATCTGATTTCACCTTTATAAATTTTCTGGAGACCGGCTATTGCCTCTGCTAATTCTTTCTGGCCATTACCGGACACACCGGCTATACCCAGGATTTCACCTTTTCTTATATTTAAATTAATCCCTCTTAAGGCATCAATCCCCCGGGCATTTTTAGCCCAGACATTTTCCAGCTGGACAATCTCTTCACCATATTCAGTCTTTCTATCAGCTGTTGGTAGCTTAACATCGCGACCTGCCATATTCCTTGCCAGTTCATCAATATTAGTTTCAGAAGTTTTAGTAGAGAAGACATTCTCTCCATCCCTTAAAACTTCCACCCGATCGCTTACCTCCATAACTTCATTGAGTTTATGAGATATAAAAATAACGCCCATCCCCTCAGCAATAACTGATCTAAGCCATTCAATTAGCTGATCTGTCTCCTGAGGTGTTAGGGCAGCTGTAGGCTCATCAAGCACCAGCAAATTAGCCTCGTGATACAATGCTTTAATAATTTCAACTTTTTGCCTTTCTCCAACACTTAAATCCGAAATTAAAAGATCAGGGTTAATATTCATTTTATGTAGCTCAGATAATTCTTTAATCCTCTCTGCAACTCTATCAAGATTCATTGAAAACTTACTTTTAAATTTGATACCCAGTGCTACATTTTCAGTTACTGTTAATGATGGTACAAGCATAAAATGCTGGTGAACCATTCCTATGCCAAGTTCAAGGGCTTTCTGAGGGGAATCAATATTTACTTCCTGGCCATTAATTAAAACCCTGCCACCATTCGGTTTATACAGCCCATAAAGAATATTCATTAGAGTTGTTTTGCCAGCTCCATTTTCTCCAAGTAATGCAAGAACTTCTCCAGATTCTACTTTAAGATTAACATCCTTATTGGCTATAACTCCAGGGAATGTTTTAGTTATATCTACCATTTCCATTGATTGAATTTTACCCATAAAAGTCTCCTCCTCGAATATTTCAATAAGCCCCTCCCTCATTTGAAGGAGGGGTTATATACTTAATTGATTTCTATTGTGATTTCGCCATTTATAATTTGTTCAATAGTATCATCGATTAAAGCCTGTAAATCTTCATCAATTAGATGGGCTAAATTCTCATTGAAATCATAAGTTAAAAATCCATTTGCAAATGATAATGGAAGATGCTCTCCACCATAAATACCTTCATCTCTTGCATCGATCATATATCTGACTACCTCTTTGAAGTTAAGAGATTGAGAAGCAATTACAGTGTCTGGAGCAAGACTGCTTTGATCAATATCAGTTGATAACCAATAAACTCCAGCTTCAGCAGCGGCTCTAATTGCTCCGACTGTCTGCTGGGCTGAACCAGTTAGGACATCGGCACCTTCATCTATCTGGGTTTCTGCCATTTCCCTGGCTGCAACTGTGTCACCAAAACTACCGGTGTAGCCAACTCTGATCTCTATATCTGGATCAATTGATTCTACTCCCTGCATAAAGCCAGTGTTATACTTAATCGCGTCACCGGCCTCCACAGGACCAATAACTCCAACTATACCAGTTTCTGTCACATGGGCCGCTATAATACCTGCAAGATAGGCACCTTCTTCTGCATGAGGATCATAGGCATAAACATTATCATGCATGGCATTATAAGAAGTACCATAGGCAAAAGTTGTGTTCGGGAAATCTCTGGCAACATCATCAACAATATTCTGATATTGGGCTCCATGTGCAATCACAATATCAAAATCAGGGGCATATTCTCTCATAGCAGAACCAACTTGAACTGCGTCATATAGATTCTCACTATATGATACATTACTAATTCCTGCCTCGCCAAGCTCTTCCTGGAGGCTCATAACCCCCTCATACATAGCCTGACTCCAGGCCATATCATCAATAGTACTAGGAAATATCATTGCTATACTGACTGATCCATCCTCTGCACTGACTATTCCAGCAAGTGAAAAAATTGTTACAAAAATAAATAAAAAGCTAATTACACTAAGTTTTTTGATCATTATTAATGACCTCCATATTTTTAATTTGACTAATAAATTTTTGGTTCTCTTTCACTTTTTAACATTGATGATTATTTAATATTATCAATTTTAAGAAAATTTATACCAAAAAATTTTTTCTCCACCTCCTCTTGAAAAGTCAGTTAAAATTAAATCATTAAATATAATTTAACATAATGATAAGTAAAAGTCAATAATTTTTTCGACTTTATCTGACTTTTATTTAACCCTTTATTAACCCGGGTTAGACCTTCACTGACCTTTGCAAAAATTAAAGACCGGCTAGCAAAATAATTTCTGCCAGCCGGTATCAATTCAATAATTAATCCAGGAGCCTCTTCTCTCCTTCAAGTTCTTGTATTTCTGTAATGTCCTGGGTAACCTCAATAACTCCTCTATATTTATTTTCACCATCTCTCAAACAGAAATAATCTATTAAAATAAAGCGTTCATTAATAGTCAGCCAGAATCTGGCCTTATCTCTCTTGCCAGCTTTAAAATCTTCAACTATTTGCTCAACAATATGAACACTTTCAGGTGGATGACAGTTATGAACCTTCCGTCCGATTATGGCCGGTGACCTGGGAAATATTCTCTCTGGTGGATCTGAGAAGAACCTGACCTGATCATTTTCATCGACATAGGTTATATCTACTGGCAGATAATTAAAGATTAGCTCTAGCTGTTCCTTTGAAAGCTTGCCAGTAGCAAATTCTAAGACAGCATCTTTTATGTCGCCGTCAGCTTTAGTCTTTTCAACTTTTCTGGAGCTCCCTGTTTTAATAAGTAACTGCTGGGATGCATTCAATTCTTTTTGCCCGGGGCCGGCTATTTTAAAATATCCGACTTCTGGCTCCTGGAGCAGCATCTCTGCCCAGTCAGCCTCAGTCAGCGCTTCCATGGCCAGGGGAAAGATAATCTGTTCTTCTTTATGGACCATTCGATAGGCCATCAGAAATAGCCTGCCAAGCTTCTTATCTATTTCAGGGGTAAGGTCTTTCTCCTCTCTGACCCCGGCTAGAACCTCTTTCCAGCCAGTTCTGATATCGTCATGGATCGACCACATCACCTGGAGTGGCCTGGTATAATCCCAGCTGGCTTCAAGATAAGGAAATAATATATTCTCTTTCCGGGTATAGTGACAGTTAAACTTACTTAGTTCTTCTATATTCTGTTCAAATTCTTTCAATTTATCAGCAAATTCTTTCTGGGTTAATTCTTCAAACTTTAAAGATTTAATCGTCTTTTTCGTATTGCCTAATAAATCCTCAAGCTTTCGATTTTCTTTCATATAATAATAGACTGGATGGCCTTCTCCTGGTTTCTCCCATTCATAACTGTCCAGTGCTGGCTTTAAGACATTAATGATTTTCTCAATATCCTTCTTAATTGCCTTAATATCAACGCCCTTTTCTATCTGTTTTTCTTCTAAGGCAACCATATCAAAGGGGGTAATATTATCAATGGCATTCTGATATTTTTTGATCAACTTGCTGCCATCTTCACCTGCCATCATCCCCATTGAAAACTTTATCAGATCATCTACCCTGTCAAAATCAACTTTATTCTTTATCGCCATAATCTCAGCTCCTTTGCTTATATTTTATGTTGAAAAGAAAAAATAATCAATCAATTATCTGATTAGTTTAATGGATAAAATAGAAATTGAAAAATGATTACTAAATGTCAACTTTTTATATGTTATAATAATTTATGAAGGTATAAAATGATTTCAGCCTGAAACTGAGAAATTAATTTATTAAAGAAAGGAATGATAAATATGAAGATAATCTTATCTCCAAGTAAGACTCAGAATCATCAAAGAAAACGGGAAGAAAAAGGCAGAGATATTTTAAAAAAAGGGTTGACAAATAAATTATTTGATTATCTAAAATCATTGCCAAAAGACGATTTAGGGGAAGAGCTTGATATTCAGGGAAACCTCTTAGACAGGACATTTGAACTCTACCAGGAGCATAGTTTTGAAGATGAAACTATTCCTGCGATTGAATGTTATAATGGGGCTGTGTTCAAAGAGATTGATCTTGAGAACTTTAATAATAAACAGCTTTCATATATACAGGAAAAACTTGTTATACTCTCTCCAATCTATGGACCAATCCATTCCAATACAGAGATTTGGCCCTATAGGTTAGAAATGAGACTAAAGCCAGATAATATTAATCTATATGAATACTGGCAGGAAGTAATGGAAAGTTATTTTGCTGACACTGATTTAATTATCAATCTGGCCTCGAATGAATATAGCAAAGTAGTCGAAAAAAATTTCCAGGGAAAGATAGTTGATTTTTATTTTAAGGAAGAAAAAGAAGACAGCAGTCTTAAAACAGTCGGCTATTATGTTAAACAAAATAGAGGAAAATTACTCAATGAATTGATTAAAAATCAGGTAAAAAGTCTGGATAAAATTAAAGAAATTGATTTGGATGGTTACAGATTTAATGAAGCAGAATCTGATGAAAACAATTTTTATTTTATCAAACCATTTGAAAAATAAAGCTTAAAATTAAATCTTGATCTAATTAGAGCAAAAACTTAATAGTGTAAGACTATTAGCCTACCAGTTAATTTATGGTGGGCTTATTATTAATTTTTATAAACTTTGTGAAATTTGTTAAGAGATACTACTTGGTAACCGTCAGGTCCATTAAATTCTGGCCTGTATTATCTTGAATATTTGATTGAACATTTTTAGTCTTTTAAGATTAGATATCCCCTCTCACACACTTTTTTAAGATGCGTGAAAGTGGTTTAAATAATAAGAGAATAATTATAAAATTAGAGACCCCATGGAGTATATCCATCGGAATTCCTCTAACCCAGTAAGCAAAACCATAGGCCCAACCATAAAAGATAGATTCAAAAACTGCAAAGAACATACCAAAGAATAAACCAAACAGACCACCAACGATAGCATATCCGTACTCTGAATTTACTGTTTTTCTTAAACCCCAGGTTATTAAAATTAATGTTGGCCAGATAAAGTAATAACCTAATATCCAGGTATTAAATCCATAAATAAATATTTCAATTGTCGAAAATATTATAGCAGTCAAAAGAGCCTTTTTAAGACCAACAGACACAGTATAAAGAATAAATAACAGGGTTATTATTTCAACATTAGGAACAAAAGCCAGAGCCATTTTACCGGCAGTTAGAGTCGCACTGAGAATCCCAACCAGGACAATATCATAAACATCTAAACTTCTAGTATCCTCTGAGCTCGAACCTGTAATTGCTTTCATCTTCTAATGGTACCTCCCCAGGACCTCTTTCTGCATCTTCGCCATTGACCATGAGATGAAAATATTCCTGATTGCCATCTGCTTCGTAATCCATTAATTCAACAACCATTGTGCCAAAGTCAAAGCTTTCAAATCCAGCGCCTAAAGTTTCTGCCTCTTCTTCTAACAGTCCTAATAAGAATTCAGCATCAGTATTAAACTCAAAGTCTTCATCGATTCCTTCATCCTCTATCACAATTTCAAGACTTACTATTTTAGCACCCTCAACACCTTCTGGTGCAAGATAATAATTATAGATTCCAAGTCCGGCTGCGGCTAGAAGAACAACTAAAATTATTAAACCAATTTTCTTATTCATTTTTATCCACCCCTCTAATAACTTTTTGAATGATTTTAAAATAAAAAGCTCCCAATACCAGCAGGTATAGGGAGTTAAAATAAAAGACCCACCATACCAGCGAGGCATAGTGGGTAAAATACATTTATAGAATAATCTCATTGAGATATATCCCATACACCGTGGGTATCTTTGAATTGTTTAAGCAAGTATCCTGACTCAGGTTCAACGTTTTTCCTTGCCTTCCCGGAATAGATTCCAGTGGCCTTAATGGAAAAACTCACCTTTACAGTGGCGGGACCGTGCCAGACTTTCACTGGCTTCCTTTTTAATTCTTTGCAGAAACTTAAACTATCTATATTTAATTTTTGCTTTCTCTAATATCTATTTCGATGTAAACTCTAAAACTCCTTTTTTTAATAAAAATTTTAGCAAATTTTATTTTTATATCTCACTTCTAGTTTTTAATGATAACATATGCCCATCTTCAAGTACAAAGTTAGGATGCTCTTCAAAGAATTCAATAAACATTTCTGGTTAGGTGATATTGAAAATTTCTAGAAACTCATTGAAGAAACTCTTGAATATTGTAAAGAACTCAAATTGATTACTAAAAACCAAAAGCCATCTGCTGAAGTATTATTAACATATCTTCAGTTGCATTTGTAGCATTATGAAATGTCGTAAGGATTACATAACCATCACCATAAGTGAGATGAACTAGAAGCGGGCTATCTTCAACGATTTCGCCACTAACATAAATATCTCCAGTGACATCTATACTTACATCCTCTGCTACCGAGTTTATTACATTCCATCCTGGTGAATCATAATAGTTTAAATTAATAGTATCCTTTCCCAAAATAAATTTAATATCTTCATTATGGATATTTGCCAATACATCTTCATCTCTTCCTTCTCCTACTCTGCCCAAAAGATCTATTTTATCGGAAAATAACCTGGCAGGTATATCCAATGCATAGTCCGATGCATAAATATAGCCACCATTTTCTATAAAATTCAAAAGATTATTAGCTTCTGTAGAGTTTTCTGTAATGCTTAATCCCCCACATTCAAAAAACAATACTACAAACTCTTCTAATTTGCTTGAATCTGCAAGGGTAGCTAAGTTTATATTTTCATATTCAAAACCTAATTTTTCAAGAATCCCAGCAATATCATCATAACTACCATTATTTACCCCGATCTTTCCTGTAGGCTGTAAAACTACATTATCTACCTGAATATTTTCTCCAGCAGCAATATTAACCATGATTTCAGCCTTAAAATTACCTTTGAATGCAATAATATTTTGTTGACCTACACTTATATCGCTAAGTGTATAAAACCCTTCTTCATCCGTGCTTGTTTGTATTGCCAATTTGTCTACCACTACAGTAGCTCCTATAATTGGTGTTACTTCATCTGGAGCTGTTACATATCCTGAAACCGAACCCACACCTGTTCTAACATCTTCAATTGTTTCTCTACTGGAGCTGCTAAGATCACAGGAGGTTAATATAAATACCATCGAAAATACTAATACCATAACCATCATTTTTCTTAAAACATCTCTCTCTTTCATATCTCTCCCCCCTAAATGAATTCCACTTCTCCATAACATTTTTAATTAATTATTGTTTCATTAATCTAATTATACCCTATTATTATTGTCTGTCAGTCACATTCTACTTAGATTCTACTCATAAACTGGTCACATCTTTATAAATATTTTACTTAATATCTAACCAGGCTGCTACTAAAACAAAATTTTTTGAAAGAGAGTAGGACCAGCCTTTTACAGCTGGGACCCCTCGTCAAACTGCACGTACGGTTCTCCCGTAAACAGCTTACCATTATCGTTGCCCCATAGCAGGGAATAAGTCAGCGTTTCTCACAACTTATCAGTTCTACTCTTTTGATATTAAAGCTTTATTGACCCTTTGTATTCATAATATTACTGGCCACGTCTCTAGGCTTAAAGCCAATCGCTCCCTCCAGTATATTATTACTAAAGTGGCAGTATTGCTAACATTCCACAGCCTCAGATTATTTATTCTCCTTAACTGCTCCATTATCAGCCTCTTTAATCTTAAATTAAAGTTTAAACTGCTATAATCAATTAGCCACTCATATCTCATTTCAAACTTCGATAACGTAGATATCCTTCACTCAAGCTATCTTTATCCTCCTGTCAGTTGCCTAACTATCATCGGGATAGCTGTCATCACTACTATGATATCATCTGATTTCTATATTAGCCTTACCTTGACTTTCCCTTAGGGGTTATATCTCGGCTTATTTCAGCTGTTTAGCTGAAAACTAATATAGACCTCCCCTGGTTGATTTAAAGTTATTCAAGTCATTCCGACCCTAATCACACCTGCCTATTTAGCAACAACTCTTCCGGCTACACGTATTAACTGGCGCTACCCATCTCCCTATATTAGGGCCTGCTGCTAACATTGGATTTCCTCATTATAAAGGTGAGTCATCATAGACAAATGCCACCTCTGGTTCACATATTGTTCCGGACTGACTTTTAGCCTCAGGCTCTTTAGATTCCACTTCACAGTAAACACCCTGCCATTGTTGGCTTCACATACCGTACCGGCGAGAACAGCATGGATAGGACTTCCACCTATTTAACTTTAATTTTACAGGGCACACTAAATAAAAACCTGGCCCTAAAATCAGGGCCAGGCATTATTTTTATTTATTTGTAAACTGTACTTATGCTACAAGAGCTTTTATTTTATCTACAAAACCATCTAATAGTGAGTAAATCACTGGCAGAAAGATTAATGTTAAAAATGTAGAGCTTAATAAGCCACCGACAACTACAACTGCCATTGGTGCTTGAACTTCAGCACCTTCACCAAGTCCCATGGCCATAGGTAACATAGCCAGCATAGTTGTTAGGGCTGTCATGGCAATCGGCCTTAATCTTATCATACCAGCATTAATTAAGGCATCTCTTCTATTCTGGCCATCACGCCTTAAAATATTAACATAATCTACAAAGACAATAGCATTATTTACAACAATACCAACCAGCATAATCGCACCGATAAAAGCCACGACGCTTAATCTATGCCCGGTTATAAACAATCCGCCTATTGCCCCTATAACTGCCAGCGGTACTGAGAACATGATTGCAAATGGATGAATCAGGGATTCAAACTGAGCTGCCATTATCATATAGATTAAGACAACGGCCAGTATAAAGGCATAAGTTAGATCACCAAAGGCTTCTTCCATCTCTTCAGCCTCACCGGTAATATCAACTCTGTAGCCATCTGGCATTGAAAAACCTGCAAGCTCTGCTTCAATATCATCGGCTACTCCTCCAAGATCACGCCCATCAAGATCTGATGATACAGTAGCTGTTCTCTCCTGATTTTCTCTATTAATCTGCACAGGCCCTTCAACTATTTCAATATCAGCAAGTTCTTGTAATTCAACCATTCCAGCTTCTGGAGTAGCTATTCTAAGTTGCCTGAGATCAACAAGGCTTTCTCTGCCATTCTCAGCCAAACGGACTCTAATATCATATTCACTTCCACCAGATCTATATAATGACGGTACAGTCCCATCAAGGCCAGTATTCACTGTGGTGGCAATCATAGCAGCCGGGACTCCTAGTTCAGAACTTTTAGCCTGATCTATCCTGACAACTACTTCAGGCCGACCTTCATCAAAACTAGTTTCCACATTCATTGTACCCTGAATACCTGTAACCATCTCAGCTATTTCATCTGACAATTCTTCAAGAATATCAAGTTCTGGACCCTGAATCCTAACAGAAACTGGCGAGCCTCCCCCCATTCCGCCAAAATCAGCAGCCATATCTACAACAGATATCTCTGCCCGGGGAATTCCAGAGGTCAAGTCCTGGATTTCATTAATAATCTCAGTTGTCGACTTATCTCTTTCTGTACTGGAGACCAGACTAACTTCCAGGTTAGCCTCGTTTGTACCGCCACCACCTAGACCGATCATTGCAGCCTGGCCCCCTCCAGAACCAACTGTTGTATAAACTGTTTCTACTTCAGGTATCTCTGAAACTAACTCTTCAATATCTAAGGCTACACCCCTTGTTTCTGCAAGCATCATTCCAGGAGGGAGTTCAATCTCAACCATAATTTCTCCCTCGTCCATTGGCGGAATGAACTCTGCGCCTAACTGAGGCAACATCAACAGACTTGCTCCAAAGATAACTGCAACCACAATAACTGTGGTTAATCTATGATTTAAAGCAGCAGCAATAATTGAGCCATATAATTCTTTGATTTTGGTACCAAGAGTGTCAATAAAACCAAAATCGAACTTTTTTGTCACAGAACCATTTAAAAGCCTGGAAGCAAGCATTGGAATTAATGATAAAGCCACTAATAATGATGCAACCAGGGCAAAAGCGACGGTCATCGCCAGTTCACTAAATAATTCTGATGCAATCCCTTCGATATATACTATCGGCAAAAAGACTGCCGCTGTTGTCAGGGTTGATGCGATGATAGCAGAAGCTACCTCGCCACTACCTTCAGTTGCTGCCAGCATGGCACCTGAGCCTTCCTGGCGCATCCGATAAATATTTTCAATTACAACTATAGCATTATCAACCAGCATACCTATACCCAGGGCAATTCCACCTAGAGTCATTAGATTAAAAGTTAAATCTGCAAAATACATTAAAACAAAAGTTGCTACGACTGATATCGGTATAGCCAGTCCAATAATAATAGTCGTCTTAAAACTTCTCAGAAAAATAAATAATACAAGTACTGCCATCAGAGCTCCTAAAGCAGCATTCATCCCTAAATCACCGATGGCTTCAAGAATAAATTCAGCTTCATCATAAACATAATTAAGATTGATATCACCATCAAGTTCAGACTGAATAGCTTCAATCTCGCTCCTTATTCTCTGGGAAACTATAACAGTATTAGCTCCACTCTCTCTCTGAATAGTCAGCCCAATACCTTCAACTCCATTAATTCTGGTATATTGATTTGTATCAGATTCGCCATCTACCACTTCAGCAACCTCAGATAACATCAGTCCAGATTCATTTAATCTCAACTCTCGGATATCATCTACAGATTGGAATTCTCCTGTTGTCCTGGTTAACATTTCGATTCTGCCATCTCTGACATTACCGCCAGGCATCCTGATATTTTCCGTCTGGATTCTTTCAACGAGATTATCAAGAGTCAGGCCGTATGCATGGAGTTTATCCTGGTCAACATCAACCTGAATCTCCCGCTCCAAACCACCTGTTACATCAACTGTTGCAACGCCTTCAAGCCTTTCCAGTCTAGGAACAACCATATCATTTGCCCATTCAGTCATTTCAAGGATGCCCATCTCACCAGAAATACCTAGAGTTACCATTGGTAACATCTCAGGGTCAAAGCTCACAACTATTGGATCAGCCGCATCATCTGGCAACATATCTCTAACTAGATCTATCTGCTCTCTGACATCGAGCATGGCAAAATCCATATCTGTACCAAAGGAGAATTCTGCCATTACCATGGATTGATCTGAGCTAGAAACTGACGAAATCCCTTCAAGGCCATCGACTGTACCAACAGTATCTTCAATTGGCCTGGTTACCATTGTTTCAATCTCCTCAGGAGCTGCTCCTTCATATTCAGTAATTACGGCAACAATTGGAAATTCCAGCTCTGGCAATAGATCAAGGCCTAAATCACCAAAACTGATGAATCCAAGAAAAACTACAATCAAGATGGCCATAGTTGTAAAGACTGGCCTCTTGACTGTAAATTTAGAAAGATTCATAATCCACCACCTCAACAGCCTGGCCATCCTCCAGACGATCATGGTCATACAGAACTACCTGTTCACCCTCATTCAAACCAGAGATAATCTCTACTAAGTTCTCAGTCTCCATTCCAGTTCTAACTGTCTGTATTCTGACAGTCCTATCTTCTATAACAAACACAGATGCCCTGTCACCATCAATATCAAAGATTCCATCTTGTGGGATTACAACAACATCTTCAGCCTCTTCAATTGTAAATTCAACACTTCCACGCATTCCGGCCCTGATCAAGTGATCAGGGTTAGAGACTGCGACTTCAACAGGAAAACCACCCTGTTCTCCTGCCATTGGAGCAACTGACCTTATTCTTCCAGTAAACTCTTCATCTGGAAGGCCATTAACATTTACATCAGCAGCATCTCCTTGCTCCAGTTGGCCAACATATAATGAGCTCACATTTGCAGTAGCTTTGATTTCATCCAGATTTACTATATAAAATAGAGGGTTTCCAGGTGCTGCCATTTCGCCAGCATCCATCTCTACCTGGGCTATAAACCCTGCGGCTGGGGCTTTAATTTCAATGTCATTATAGACTGACCTGGCCATATTAAGGCCAACTCTAGCCTGTTCAACCTGGGCCCTGGCTGCTCTTAAATCTTCTTCAGTTGGCCCACGCTCAGCTTCAGCCAGCATCGCCTCAGCCCCTTCTAAGGCAGCCATAGCAGCTTCATACTGAGTTGTAGCCTGGCTGACCATCTGTTCTTCTTCAACTCTGAAATCATAAAGATCAAGACTCATATCTCTAAAAGTCTCAGCACCATCAACAGCTATTTCAGCCTGACGGAGTCCATCTTCTGCCATTTCCAGCTGGGTCCTGGCCTGTTCTTTACCAGTCTTTATTTCATTATATTGTTGTTCACTAATCGCTCCTTCTTCATACAGACTGGCCATTCTCTGGTAATTATCATCGGCCTCTTCAAAAGCCAGTTCCGCCTGGCGATATTCTTTTTCAGCCATCTCCAGCTGAATTCTTGCCTGCTCTAATTCATTTTCAGCCTGTTCAACTTCCATATCATCAGGAGTTCTCTCGTCATAAACCTCTTCTGCAAAGACAACTTCATTCCTGGCCCCTTCAACAGAGATTCTGGCCTCCTCAACCTGGGCTGCTACCTGGGCTAATTCTTCATCAGTTGCCCCAGATTCTAATCTTGCGAATTCGGCTTCTGCAGCATCTAGCTGAGCTTCAGCCTGTTCAAGCTCATACCTGTACATTTCAGCATCTATTCTGGCTAGAACCTGATCTTTCTCAACCAGGTCTCCAACCTGAACATTAACAGCTTCCAGCTCACCCTCCAGCCTGGGCATTACAGCATACTCACTCCCTGGCTGCATTACAGCATTGAAACTATTAGTTTCCTGCAAACTCCTTAAAGCTGCTTCAGCTCCAATAATCCTAGTTGCTATACCATCCTCGGCCTTAACAATATTAGTTGTACCCAGGTCCGAATTCTCAACATTTCCTATTAAATATCCAGCAGTTAGACCAATAATCATTAGAATACCAATGATTAAAAGCTTTCTGGATATCTTCTTTACAATATCTATTCTGCCATCCATAAGTTACTTAACCTCCTCTAACAATTTATCAGTTCTTCCAAGCACCAGATAAAGGTCAGCCAGCGACTCAATTCTGCTATATCTGGCCTCTTCACCTGCCAGCCTGGCCTGGCTATAGCCAGCCCGTGCATCAATAACGTCTGTGCTGGTTCCAACGCCTTCAGAATATCTCAATTCAGCCAGCCTCAATTGTTCTTCGGCCTGTTCCTGCATTTGAGCAGTTAATTCTTCCTGGCTGATAGCATCATAAAATGCATTCAAAGCTCTATTAGCCTCTATATATAGGCCATCCTCTGCTTCCTGCCTATTATATTCCAGCTGGCGCATTTCAGCCTCAGCCTGTTCAATTTCAGCTCTTCGCTGACCACCATCAAAAATATCAAAACTAACATTCACACCTATAGACCAGGAGCTATCTTCAAAGCCAATATCTTCATCCTCCCAGGAATAATTGCCGACCATCGCTATAGTCGGAAACCTCTCAGCTTCAGTCATCTCCAGACTTGCTTCACTGGCCTCACGTTGATAGGCAAGGGCTTCAAGCTGGGGGTTATCTTCTAAATCTATAAGTTGATTTTCTTCAGCCATTTTCAAGACTTCATCTTCTAAATTTATAAAAGCTTCATCATAACTGCCAGCAAGGCCGATTTCAATTCCTCGCTCCAGACCAAGCAGACTCCTAAAACCCTCCCTGGCAAGCTCTAGATTGCTTCTGGCTTCAACGATCTCCTGCTCAACCTCAGATAAAGCCACCATTGCCTCATGTCTATCAAGTTCAGTTACCATGCCGGCATCCAGGTTAGATTGCACTACATCAAGATGGGTTTCAACCTGTTCTTTTATATCATGCTGTAATTCAAGCAACTCCTCAGCCAGCAAAACATTATTATATGTGGTAATCACTTCATGGATCAATTCCTGTCTATCACCTTCAAACCCGGCTTCAGCAGCACTATAACCTGCTTTGGCCTGATCAATTCCACTGCTGATTCTGCCAAAGGTATATAGGGGTTGTTGCAGTGACAATTCTGTTTGAAAGATACTGTCAGGCTGTTCAAAACCTTCACCTATCGGGCCAAAAATATCTGTAAAACTACCAGCAATCTCATCAGCTGCATCATCATCTAAAGGAAAACCAAACTCACCAGCAATATCCTGAATATTACTACCATCTATCTCAAAATCAAACTGCTCCTGATCTCCGCCAAACCGCATATAACTGCTGGATATCGAAATATTAGGTAGCCTGGCAGCTTCAGCCATATCTACAGAGGTTCTAACACCTTTTAGTTCTTCACCTGATGCAAGCAGGCCTCGATTATTTTCCAGAGCAATCTCAAGGCTTTCTTCCAGGCTTAAGTTTTCATAATCAACTGCTCCAACTCTAACTGGTCCAAAAATTAGCGCACTTATAATAAAAAGTACAATAAAAACAGATGATACTTTAATTTTTTCTAATAATTTAGCCTTCATTACCTCTGCCTACCCCCTGTAAAAATAATTCTATTGTATAATCGACTAATTCATTGACATCATAATCACCTTCAAAGACCGAGGGACCAAAGGAGTTTGTCAGTCCTAAAAAACTAAAAGACATCAGCTTTAAATTTTTGTCCTTTAATAACCCTTCTTCAACACCATCTTTCATTACATTTTCAACAAGACTATTAAACTTTTTATGCCAGCGCCAGATCTCTTCTTTGCAATCAGCATCAATTTTTTTGCCTTCCATAAATATTGAAAAGGCCAGTTTATAATTTTTCTTGTAAAAATTAGCATGAACCTCCATCATCTTTTTTAGTTTTTCTTTAACGCTACAATCTTTTTCAGCAATCCTTTCGAAGCTATTATAAAGCCTGCTAATCACATCATTTATCATCGTTTCAAAAAGTTCCTGCTTATTATCAAAGTAATAATATACTGTTCCCTTACTTGTATTTGAAGCTTCAACAACATCACTCATTGTTGTTTCATGGTAACCCTTATTAGCAAAAAGCTCCATAGCTGCATCAATTATCTCTATTCTCGTTTTATTTTTCTCCATCTTGTATCCCCCTAAATAATATATATAAATATATCTACCGACCAGTCAGTCTATAACACTTAAAAAGTATACCATCATCATAGATAAATATCAAATAACAAATAACTAAATCTCTCAATTAAAAATGATTACCCTCCTGAAAATTCAGGAGGGTGCTAAATATAGAAGTCAATATTAAATTAACTCTTTATTTAAATTCTATTGAATTTATAACATCTTGAATTTCTTCAAAGTTTGCATGAAATTCATCTTCATAGGCCTGATAATAAATATTTATCCTATAATTATCAGCTCCAGATTTAATTACATAATCATAAAAAAGCTCATCTGAATTATTCTGGTTATCTTCTTTTAATAGGATAATATTATCAATAAAATTATCAGCCAGCATTAAATTTTGATTTCTCTGGCCATTTCTGCCCTTAAGATAAGCAATTATCTCCTGTAATTCATGAAGTTCAGTATGGTCTTCTTTAATCGCTGAAATAAACTCATCCCTTTTTTCATATTCTAAAAGATAATTGTTTACCTTATCAGCTTCCTGCAGATCTTCAGCTAAAATTAAATATAGCCTCTCAATCTGGCTATCTAGTACACTTATCTCTCTTTTGACATCCCGGGCTGGAAAACCATATATTTCAGGGGTTGATACCTGTAAAACTTCAATTGACATCATATCTTCTGCAATCTTAATAAAAAATTCATCTAATCCTTCTTTAATCTCTGCTGACAATTCTTCTTCAGTTAAGGTTTTATCAAGTTTTTCAATTTCAATTACAAAGTCAAATTCATCCTGGCCTTGATTTAAAATTATTGTTTTCGTATTAAAGGATTCATTTATTTCTGGCTCCCAGCTGGCTGGATAGGTAAAAGTAATATTTTCACCTGAATACTCATCCAACCCATTATTAATGCAGGCAGAAATCGTTATCAATATTATTGCAGCCATAATTATCATTGCAATTTTTCTTAGCATAAATATTTTCCTCTTTCATTTTTATTTATTCTAAATCAATAGTTTTTAGGTAAATCTCTGATTCTGGTTGATTCCGCTCAGATTCCAGCCAGACTGGCCACCAGTGGTTAACCATCAATTTCATCTCAGCATCTGGCAGATCATCTTCAAAACTAGCAAGCAACTCATCCTCGACATAAAAGTTGATTAACCCTGGCCGATAATCTATTGTGTAACTATAATAATCTTCAACAGGATCAAAGTCTAATCTCTGGCTCACTTTATTTGTCTTAACTCCGTCTTTAAAAGTCACAAAATCTATCTGACGACTGCCATCATTATGAATTTCAATATCTATCTCATCATTTTCTGATTTTACACCCTGATATAAAAAGAAGGCAGTAAAAGAGCCTGGTGCATAATCGGATTTGATAGTAGCTGAGTAAGTTCCATAACCATACCTCTCTTTAGTCCTTACCTCTGCACCATGATACGAATTTGCAGGCGATGATAGCACCAGTTTATCATCAACTAATTTAACATTATCCGGCCTTAATCTTCCCCGGCCTAATCTATGACTGGCAGTAATTAATTCTATATCTGATAAATTATAAAAGTGGTTTTCATGATTTGGATTCCTTTGAGCAAATGCTTGATCCAGCATTAAAAAACTAATGCTAACCGATAGAATCATAACTAGCATAACAATTAATCTCGTTGTCTTCATCTTTTTACTCCCTGTATTAATTTTATTTATTAAATTCCTTTCTATCCTGTTCCCCCCAGATATGCCTTTTCTTTAGAAGATCATAAATGCCCTGCAGGCGCCAGAAAGTATGAAACTGCTGGTAACCAAAGCTTTCTAGAACAGCTGTTAGAAATAGCTTAAGATTATCTTTTAGTTTATCATACTTTCTAAAGGAAATCTCTTCAAACAGAACAGAAATTGTAGATAGTAGAATTCTCAATAATATTGATACAGTAAAAAAAGCAAGAACAAGCTCCAGACTTGCTATACCAAGTATTATAGTTATAATTATAGAGATATAACCTAGCAGTTCAATGACTGGACCAAAAAACTCACCGAACAAAAAGAAGGGATAGGCCAGCATTCCAACTGCGCCATATTTTCTGTTGAATAATAACTCTTTATTCATTAATAAGCTCTGGCCTAACCCCTGCTGCCAGCGGCGACGCTGTCGTCCCAGGGTTTTTAAGGATTCTGGCACCTGTGTCCAACAAACCGGGTCTGGCAAAAATACTGTCCTATACTCACGCCCCTCTGCTTTCAGCATTCTATTCAATTTTAAAACCAACTCCATGTCTTCCCCAATTGTATCTTTACTATAACCGCCTACTGAAACAAGGTGACGTTTTCTAAAAATACCGAAAGCTCCTGATATTATCAACAGACCTTCTATAGCTGCCCAGCCTACCCGGCCAAACAAAAATGCCCGAAGGTATTCAATTATTTGAAAGCGGGCCAGCCAGCTTTTTGCCAGATTAACCTGGGTGATTTCACCATTTTCTACCTGACAATCATTGGCTATTCTGATAGTCCCTCCAGCTGCAACCACTCTCCTATCTTCAACAAATGGCTCAACAAGCCTTAATAAAGCCTCGCTCTCAATTAAGGAATCAGCATCTATATTACAGACAAGGGGAAAATAGGCTACATTAATACCTGCATTTAATGAATCAGCCTTGCCACCATTTTCTTTATCGACCACTACAAGATTTGGATAATCCAGAGAATCATAAACCCCTTTAATTTTTTCAGTCTCCAGTTGCCCTTTATATGTACGACTGGATTTAACCAGATCAAACTCTTCTTTAAGCCTTTCAAGGGTTGCATCCTTAGAACCATCATTAACAACTACCACCTCAAACTCAGGATATTCCAGTGATAGCATTGAATTAATACTCTCAGTTATTGTTAATTCTTCATTATAAGCCGGGACAATTATGCTCAATGGTTTATAAAACTCACTTTGAAAAACCTTTTTTAAATCAGTAATTTCATATTTAACTTTCTCTTTTTTCAATGAAAAG
The DNA here is from genome assembly GCF_015666175.1 of Halonatronomonas betaini. Classification (NCBI taxonomy): domain Bacteria; kingdom Bacillati; phylum Bacillota; class Clostridia; order Halanaerobiales; family Halarsenatibacteraceae; genus Halonatronomonas; species Halonatronomonas betaini. Next base: position 51,788 of record NZ_JADPIE010000005.1, read on the forward strand.
AAAGCTATAAGATTTAATGTAATATAAGTAATGTTTATTATTAAAAAATATATGATTGAAATATACACCAGAATTCTAAAAATGTTCAAACTGACCACCTGCCTCCAGAATATAATTACTAATTTCTGAGCCTGGTTTATCGCTAACTGCTACCTCCTCAAGAAAAGCTTTAAAACTATTATGATATAGAGCCATGCCTGAATAAAAGCTGACCCACCAATTTTCATCAGAAATTCTCGCCTTTAACTGTTCGGAATAGCTTGATTCCCAGTTTTTATATAAATAACGTACAGTCTGACTCCTGACAACCCAGTTATCATGATTAATAAAGGGAGTTAAATCTAGATCGACTGGCTCCTTAATCCTTGATAAGGCCTTAAAAATCTGAATAATAAGCTCATCATTATCCACCTCTTTTAAAAGCCTTTCTAATACCGGTAAAGCCCCTTTATATTTATTGTGGCCTAAAAGTTCAACAAAAAGAGCAATTGTCTCATAGGGTGAAGTTTGAAATTCCTTCCTGATATCCACTTCCCCATCTAACCAGTCTTCAATTATCAGTAAAAGCCTGGGGCAGATTTTCTGGCCATATAAAATCAAAATCTGCGATATCCCTTCATAGGTGATCTCAGTTCTAGTTAGGAAAGCTTTGATAATCTCATAGACAAGAGAGGTTTCACCTATTTGAGAAATTGCCTGCCCGGCTGTTTTTATCTTTAAACTGGAATCAGATTTTAACATCTCCTCAAGATAGGGAAGCGCCTTTTTATGTCTGACTTTCCCAAGAATCAAAGCCGCCTTAAGCTTATCCTTATTGGAACCAGTCCTTAATTTTTTTAAATAATACTGAATGAAACCAGATGCCTGAAGCAGATTCTTTAGCTTTTCAAAGTCTTTACCATCAAGATTATCCAGATAAGTTCTAATGAATTTCCAGGTATATTTATAATTTTTATTGAAACTGGCTGTTGCCTCATTTAAAGATATTTCATTATTAAGATATCCAAATAGAACTGGCTGCCATTTTTCTTTTAAAGCCTGATACTTTCTGTTATTAAAATATATTTTCAGATGGAATACTGATAAAAAGACCAGAAATGATATTATAAGTAGAACCAATATAAATATAATCAGATAAATAAAATTTAACATAATCAGGACTCCAGAGTTGTTCTAACTGTCTTAATTAAGTTAGCAGGATCAAAGGGCTTGGTAAGGTATGAGTCTGCACCTAAATCAAAAGCCTTTTTAATATATTTATCCTGACTTTTACTTGAAAGTACAATGGTTTTGGCTGGAATCTCCTGTGAACGGATATTCTTTAAAAGTTGAAAGCCATCCATTTTAGGCAGGAAAATATCAATAAGAATCAAAATATACCGATTATCTTTAATCTTGTTCCAGGCTTCCAGACCATTTTGGGCTTCATCTACCTCATAACCTGCTTTTTCTAACTTATTTTTTTGAAGCCCTCTGATAAGTTCATCATCCTCAACTACTAAGATTTCTTTATTTTTATCTGACATCGTAACCCCTCCAGAGACAGTTCATAATCAAAATAAATATATTTCATTCTACATTATCATACTTCTAGACTTTATCTGATTTCTCCTCCTTATTTTTTCTTATGGCCGCCAATATTGCTATTTAAGCGTTCTCTGATGCTGCCATCAGCCTGGCTTAAACCATAATCTAATTTTTCAGGACCAAATTCATTTCGGATCTGATCTCTGGCTCTGGCAAGATTCATCTTCTTTTCTTTATCCTGAAATAAACTCAACTGAACATTTTCTTCTCCTAGAAGATTACTTAAAGAAAGACTAATCCTTCGAATCGGGCTGCCAGCCTGATATTTTTTCTCAAGCAATTCTAAAGCTGCTCTCATGATTTCATGCTCTAAATTTGTAGCAGATTCTAAAGTCTGCTGGCCCTGAAAGCCTTTCTTATAAAACTCCTGACTATAACGGATATAAAGGCTAACTGTTCTGCCAGCAAGGCCCAGTTCCCTGGCACGATAACCGATATCTTCGCTTAAATTAAAAATCACTGTTTTTATCTCCTCAAACTTCTGATAATCCCGATACAGAGTTGCCCCCCGGCCAATACTCTTTCTTTTATCATCATAAAAGCCTCCAGGCCTGCTATCATCAATCCCCCAGGCCTGGCGATAAATTTCAACACCTACTATCCCGAGCCGTTTCTTAAAAAACTCCAGGCTCCGGCTGGCAACATCGCCCATGGTATAGATACCCCATTTATTAAATTTAGCAGCTGTTCTGCTGCCAATCCCCCAGACCTTTGAAACCTCTAAAGGCCATAATTTATCCTTAATATCATCATATCCCCATCTAGCATAGCCTGTCTTTTTCCCTTCAACATCCATAGCTACTTTTGAAAGAAACATGTTCGGTCCAACCCCTACGCTACAGGCCAGACCGTGTTTATTATTAATCTCATTCTTTATTTTTGTGACCATATTTTTAGTGCCATTATAGCGGACTTTTGTACTGGTGAGATCTAACCAGCTCTCGTCTACAGAGTAAACAAAAATATCATCTGGATGAACGTAACTGGTATAGATATCTATAATCTGAAGAGCCCGGTTCATATAAAGTTCCATTCTAGGCTCAACAAGAAGTATCTCCGGTATATCAGGAATTTCATAAAGACGATTGCCAGTTCCTAAATTAAATTTAGCTTTCATATAGGGACTGGCTGCCAGAATAACAGATCCCTGCTGATCCTGATTGCCGACAACTGCTATAGCCGTCTCAAAGGGGTCAAATCCTCTGGCTATAGCCTCAATACTGGCATAAAAAGATTTAATATCAAAACAGGCTATATCGCCATCTGGCAAGGTTGAATAATCAATTGGAGGTTTTCCTATCATCTTTGTCGCCCCCCATTCTGTGCGAACATCTGTATTACTAAGTTTATCACAGAATTATTGGGCTGACAAGACCAATAACTTAAAACAAAAAGATAGCCCAGGACATCCCGGGCCATAAAAGTATTATTCAAACTGATTATTAATATTTCTATTCTATCTCTATCTTCTTTGCTTCCCTGTCATCATCAGGCTCTGCCTTACCTACTTTTACAGATAAAATCCCATATTCAAGATTAGCCTTAATTTTATCTTCATCGATATTAGTAAATTCAAACTTCCTTTTATATTCTCCAATTATCCGTTCCTGGCAGAGAATATCCTGCTCTCCTTCGCAGAGTTTTCTCCTTTTGGCAACTATTACAACCTTACCATCCCAGACCTCTATCTCAATATCTTCTTTTTTAACACCAGGGAGTTCAGCTTTAATCAAATAATGATCTTTCATCTCATAAACATTTGCTATAAAGGGCTCAAATTCAGTATACTGATAGGGAAACATTCCTCGATTACCATAACGCTGCTTCGGTTTTAAATTCTCCTTATCTTCGTCATCATCAAATTTGTCTCCATAAAGATTATGGAACATATTATATCCCTCCTGGGGTAGATTTAGTAAATCTTATTTTATATATTCAATATAACTTAATAAAATCCTTCAAAACAGGCTAAATCGTCTGTATATTTAAAAAAATACAAATTATTTCGAACTTTGAGAAGGAATTCTTTAAATCATATTGAATAAAATAAATAGAAATAAATTAACTTTCACTAAATTTTTAAAATTATATTTACTTACCCAACCCTTAAGATTTTTTCCTGATTAATTATTACTAGCTGCTATATTAATTCTTATCCTGTAGGAGGGAAATATTTATGGCAAATAATACTGAAGCTGTTGCTCGAGAATCTGAAGTAACTGTAAACAAGAAAGATTTTTATGCACTTGAAGAAACACCGCCTATTGGCAAAAGATTTCTACTTGGCCTCCAGCATATGCTGGCAATGTTCGTAGGTGTTATAACTCCACCAATGTTAATTGCTGGAGCTGCAGGTCTTGGCCCATCAGAAACCAGCTTTATGGTGAGTATGACTTTGATCATGTCTGGAATAGTAACCTTTGTACAGTGCAAAAGATTTGGCCCTGTTGGTGCTGGCCTGCTAGGAGTTACTGGAACAAGTTTTACCTTTGTTCCAATGGCAATGGCAGCAGCTAATGCCGGAGGTATACCTCTAGTGCTAGGTATGGCCATGGCAACTGCCCCGGTTGAAATTTTAATAAGTCGATTTATTAAGCAGATTAAAGTTTTATTTCCACCTCTAGTTACCGGTACCGTTGTAACATTAATTGGTTTAACTCTAATCGAAACTGGCATGCAGGATTTCGCCGGAGGAGCCGGTGCTGAAAACTTTGGTTCAATGGAAAACCTTCTTTTAGGTTCATTTGTTTTAACTGTAATTATTATCTGTAGCCGCTTTGGCAAAGGTTTAATAAAATTAGGAGCAATTGCCATTGGACTTGGAGCTGGCTATTTAATCTCAATACCCCTTGGTCTAATAAATTTTGAGCCTGTTTTTACAGAGGGCTGGTTAACAGCTCCACAACCATTATATTTTGGCCTGGATTTTGATTTTGCCCATTTACTCCCCTGGATTATCGCCTTTATAGTAACTTCAATTGAATCAATTGGAGACTTAACTGCAATTGCCGAAACATCCGGTGAACCAGTCGATGGCGAACTCCATAGAGATAGATTAAGTCGGGGGCTTTTAGCTGAAGGTATCGGCAGTATGATTTCTGCCATTTTTAATGTAATGCCCAATACCACCTTTAGTCAGAATATTGGAGTTATCCAGATTACAAAAGTAGGTAGTAAAGCTGTCGGTTATATAGTTGCTCTATTACTATTAATGTTAGGCCTATTCCCGAAATTCGGTGCCATAATAAGTGTAATGCCTGCACCGGTCTTAGGCGGAGCAACCTTAGCCTTATTTGGAATGATTGCTTCTGCTGGAATTAATATAGTTACTAAGAATGGTTTTTCTGACCGGACCGCTTTTATCTTTTCGATCAGTTTAAGTGTAGGTCTTGGAATAACTTTCTTCCCGGAAATCGCAGAAAGTTTTCCAGCTGCTATAGAAGTTCTATTCTCTTCAGGAGTTGCCGCTGGAGCCATCCTGGCTGTTATCTTAAATCTGATTGTACCTGAAGAATAAAAACAAAAAATTAAATACCATAAACCAAGAGCCTATCCTGGAAAAGGATGGCTCTTTACTTTATTTTAATCCTCTCCCTCCATTTAATTACTTGTCATCCAGATTAAATAATATGAACTTTAAAATAAATATTTAAACTTTTTTATTTTTTAAGCAGGAATTTGTCGATTGATGTTTAATATATATAATATCAGAATTGAATTCCTATTTTCGGAACAGCATATTTTTTTAGTTTTAATATTTTCAATATTGTAAAGATTATTATGATCGGAGGTTATATATGCCGAACTCAAAAACTTCAAAAACAACTGAAAAGGTGACTAAAATCTTTGAAATGTTTTCAATTAATAAACCTGAGTGGGGGGTGACTGAACTTAGCAGTGAGCTTGATTGGAGTAAAAGTGTAACCCATAGAATCTTAAGTACACTTGAAAACTCTGGCTTTCTTCAACAGAATAAAGATACTAGTAAGTATCAATTAGGCTACCGCCTGATAGAATTAGGAAGTATTGCACGACAAAATATTGAGCTGATTGACCTGGCCAGAGAAGAAATGAAAGATCTATCTAAAAAAACCGGTGAAACTGTTCTTCTGGATATTCCAGATGGCATTAAAACTATCTGTATAGATAAAGTAGAAAGTAATGCCAATATTAAATTTACCTGTGGAATCGGTAAACCTGTTCCTATCTATGCCGGGGCACTTGGAAAAGCTATTCTGGCCTATTATCCAGAAGAAAAAATTGATGATGTAATTAATGCTGGCCTAATAAAACATACTGATAATACTACCGATGATGCTGAAGAATTAAAGAAAGAATTACATGTAATTAAGCAAAGAGGTTATTCAATGACAAAAGGAGAATGGAACCCTGGTGCTTTAGGTGTCGCCTCACCAATTTTTGATCATCAGGAGAATGTAATAGCTTCGATTGGAGTTTTAGGGCCAGAATACAGGATGGAGAAAAATATTGATACTATAACTGTTCTCTGTCTACTGGCTGCCAATAATCTTTCTGGCAAACTATAATTTATTTAGGAGGTGGTGCTCAGAAAATAAACGGTTTACACTCAAAAAGTCTTAAAAAACATGGGAGGGAATTAAATGTTTAAAAAAACGTTAATACTTGTAATCTCACTGGCCTTACTTTTTGTTGTCGGGTACACCCCTGCAGTTAATGCCGATTCTGATGTGCTTGTTATTGGTTCTGCTGCTGAGGCCGTTGGACTTGACCCCCGCCTGGAAACTGACATACCTTCATCTGAACGCTTAAATATTATCATGGAGCCTCTTGTTACTTTTGGAGAAAACATGGATTTAGAACCTCGCCTGGCAACTGACTGGGGCTTAAGCGATGATAGTCTTACAATGACATTCAATTTAAGAGAAGGAGTCCTCTGGCATGATGGCGAGCCATTTACTGCCGATGATGTCGTCTATACCTTTGAATGGATTCTAGATGAAAATAATGCAGCTCCAAACCGGGCACTCTATGAAGTTATCGATGAAATAGTTGCCGAAGATGATCATACTGTCCATTTCCATCTGTCTGAGCCAAATGCATTCCTGCTAAATAATATTGCAAGAATGCCAGTTGTTCCTGCAGCTCACGGCGATAGCGAAGATTTCAGAACTGACCCGATTGGAACTGGCCCCTATAGTTTTGACTCATGGACAAGAGATGACGTTATGCATCTAGTTGCCAATGATGATTACTGGGGCGGCGTACCAGTTATCTCCAGGATCGAATTCAGAGCTATTCCTGAAGATTCTTCAAGGTTATTAGCCCTTGAAGCTGGCGAAATTGATATGTATCAGGGTGGCGTTGTACCGGAAGAATTAGCCCGTTTAGAAGAAGATCCAAATGTTACTGTCCAGAGGGTTACAGGTACCGGCCATGTTTATCTTGGCTTTAACACAAGAACCGAGCCCCTTGATGATGTTAATGTTAGAAGAGCTATCAGTCATCTGATTAACCGCGCCGGTATTATTGATAGAATTCAGCATGGTATCGGTAGTGTAGCCACCGGTCCAGTTCCTGAAGGACTTCCATGGTATAATCCAGATGTTGCAACCTATGATTATAACCCACAGAGAGCCCAGGAATTAATAGAAGAAGCCGGTGTAGATCTTTCTGGATTAACTCTTGGTCTCCATACCAATGAAAACCCATTGAGAATCAGAATCTCTGAGATACTACAAAACGAAGCTCAGCAGATTGGCCTGGACCTCGATGTAAGCATTGAAGAATGGGGAGCATTCTGGAGTGGACTCCAGCAACCAGATCATGACTATGATCTCTTTATCGTTGGCTGGGTTGGTCAGGTTGATGCCGATAGAGCCATGTTTCGTCAGTTCCACACAGATGGACCATTTAACTTCGGTGGATACTCAGACGCAAGATTAGATGAATTACTTGAAGAAGGTAAAAGAGTTCCTTCTGATAGTGAAAGATCCATTGAAATATATCGGGAAGCTCAGGAAATAGTTGCCGATAATGCCTATTATGGATTTATTAACTATTATGAAGAAGTCGGGCTTTCAAGACCTGGAGTAGATGGCTATATAGTCCATCCTTATACAGCAAATGCCTGGCAGAATGCTCATACCTTTACAAAAGAATAAATAATCAGGATATTTTTAGAATGGCCAGAGGTATACTTTAGCCTCTGGCCTCATTTTAAGCTTTAACCTTCTTAAAAGGAGGCAATTAGTCAAATGACAAAATATATTATCAGACGCATCATTCAAATTATACCAGTAATTATAGGGATTTCTATATTAGTATTCCTGCTAATGCATTTAGCTCCTGGAGACCCGGTTCACTTATTATTAGGGGAAGAAGCCTCTCCAGAAGATTATGAGAGAATTTATGCCCTCTATGGTTTCGACCGGCCATTAGCTGTCCAGTATTTAGACTGGGCCTCAAATGCAGTCCGGGGAGATTTTGGGCGATCCATCAGAATGGGGCAACCGGTTTCAACATTAATTTATCACAGAATGGGTGCCACGTTAGAACTGGCCTTCTTTTCTGTCTTTATTGCCGTAATAATTGGGATACCCCTGGGAGTTTTAGCCGCTGTTAAGCGGCAATCGATTGTTGATTTCGGAACAATGGTTGGTGCTCTTATCGGTGTTTCAATGCCAAGTTTCTGGCTGGGCCTTGTTTTACTGGCCTATGTAGCTTTACGGGTTGACTGGTTACCGATGTTCGGACGAGGCGAATCACTGGTTAATGGATTCTATTTATTAATAACAACCTTTGATGGAGTGCCTTTATGGAATGCCATCCGTTATATCCTCCTGCCTGGACTCTCCTTAGGAGTTATTATGATGGGAATAGTCACCAGGTTAACCAGATCAAGCCTGTTAGAATCTTTAGGAATGGATTACATTAGAACTGCCCGAAGCAAAGGACTAAACGAACGGGTAGTTGTCTATAAACATGCTTTACGCAATGCAATGTTACCTGTTATTACAATTGTAGGCATTCAACTTGGAGTCCGTTTTGGAGGAGCCGTTATTACCGAGACTGTCTTTGCCTGGCCAGGAGTTGGTAGATTAATTGTTAATGCCATCTCACAGAGGGATTTCCCTATAGTTCAGGGTGGAGTTTTAATGCTTGCCATTGTTTTTACAGTTATGAACTTATTAGTAGATTTAAGCTATGCAATCCTTGATCCTAGAATTAGATATGATTGAGAAAGGAGGAGATTAATTTGCTGAAAAAAATCAAGAAAAACAAAAGTGCTATGGTTGGAATAATTCTGATTAGTATTTTAATATTAGTTGCAATTTTTGCTGATTACCTTGTACCCAATGACCCATATGAAATGAATCTATGGGAAAATAATCGTCCTCCTGAATGGTTTGGAGCTGATTCTCAATATATTCTAGGAACTGATGATATGGGCAGGTGTGTTTTAAGCAGAATCATCATGGGAACCAGAATTTCCCTTTTAATTGCCAGCATAGCAACCTTTACTTCTTTAATTTTAGGAGTCTCCTTTGGAGCTATGGCCGGCTATTTAGGAGGAAAATTCGATACTTTTATAATGAGGCTAATGGATGTTATTCTATCTTTTCCAGCCATCCTGCTGGCAATTGCAATTGTTGCTTCATTAGGGCCTGGAGTGGTCAATGCCATGATAGCAATTGCAATTGTTAGAATACCTCAGATGGCCAGAATTACAAGAAGTATGGTCATAAGTCTTAAAGAGACTGAATATGTTCAGGCCGCCAGAGCATTAGGGGCCTCGCATTTTAGAATCGTCTTTAAACATATTTTAATTAACTCCTTTGCCCCAATTTTAGTTGTCGCCAGTTTAGGTTTAGGTACTGCCATAGTTGTTGAAGCAGCCTTAAGCTTTCTAGGTTTAGGCGCCCAGCCACCGATGATTAGCTGGGGTAGAACTCTGGCCATGGCCAGGCAATCTATCCGTTCAGCCCCTCATTTAAGTCTCTACCCAGGGCTGGCCATAGTCTTTACTGTCTTAGGCTTTAACCTATTAGGAGATGGATTAAGAGATATCTTTGATCCTTCTTTAAAGAATAATTAATCCTGGCTTTACCCCCTATTCCAAAAGCACCCTGCTAATCAGGGTGCTTTTTTATATAAGCTAAAATATATTAATACTTTCTCCACCTTTGCTCCAATACCTCCCCGGTATCTCCTCGGTACCACCCCGGTATCAACCCAGTATCAACCCAGTACCAACCCAGTCCTGATTCGTTTTTAAAATAATTAACAAAATTAAAAAATCCAGCCTATAATAAACTGGATTCCAAAAATTATCATTCTATCAGATTAAATTATAAATCATACTCATATAAAAATATAGTAAGATCCCTGGCACCATCAGGAAGCTTTAAAACCGACTCCTTTGTCCCTGCCTGCAAAAACCCTTTATGGTCATAATAACCATAGTTGCAATCAGTATCAGTAAATAGATAAATCCTGCTTGCCTCCTGCTCTCTAAAATACTCAAAAGCCCTCTCCAGCAATCCGGTACCGATATGGAGTCCCTGCTGGTCTGGAGAAACTATAAAAAGCTTAATCTCACCCTGGTAACGGTCTTCCCTATCAGCCAGCAGCTCATCATATTTATCAAAAATCCCCTCTTTATAAGCTTTTAGAAGTTCTCTGTATTCAAATCGAGATATGAATAATTTAAAAAAATCCAAAAATGCTCTAATGCTATTCGTTATTGGATTATAGCATTTCTTATCGTTTTCAGCAGAGGCAAATATCAGACCAACAACCTCTCCATCATAAACAGCAACCTGACAGTAACTGGATTCTGCCAGCGTCTTTCTTAAATAGAGTGACAGAAATTTTTCAACATAATAAGCATCTGGAATAATCTGATCAAATTTTTCTAAATCATTGATCAACTTCTTAACCCCAGGATAATCTTCCTTTTTTAACTCCCGGTAATTAACTGCCATAATTTTAAACCTCACTTTCAACTAAATTACATAAAACAAAATCAGCCAGGATTTAACCCTGGCTGGATTAAAACCTCACTTAACAGGATATCAAAAGAACTGGAATCGGCGACTCTTTAGCAACCCGATCAGAGGTGCTGCCTAAAAGCAGCTCCTTGATATTACCTCTACCTGTTCTAGGCATTAAAATCAGCCCTACCTTCTCTTCCCTGGCAATATCAATTATATTGTTAGAGGCAGCTCCTTCAGCAACTTTAACGATAATATTATCAACTGAACCATTCTTTCTTAGATTTTTGGCAATCTCTTTTAATTTAACCTCTGCTCTAGTCTTTTCCTTCTCTAAATCATCAATTGACCTGCTGCTCTCAATAACATTTAAAAGAATAACCTCATTAAAATTATTCTCTTCAATTTCCCGAAGAAATTCTATAGCAGCCTTTGAGCAATCAGAAAAATCTATTGGAACTAAAACCTTATTAAACTTTCTTGAACAGGCAACCTGGGCCTCCCCTTCAATATTTTCATATTTTTCTATTAAAACTGGCCTCTTTGACTGTCTGATCAAATCATAGGTTGTACTGCCTAAAAAGACTTTCTTAATAAAGCCTTCACCATGGGAAGCTATCAGGATCAGAGCAACATTTTCTCCTCTGGCCACTTTATTAATTTCAGAGGCAGGAAAACCAACTGGAATTTTAATTTTTACCTTAAAACCCTTGGCTTCTATCTTTTCTTTTACCTTCTCTAACTTTTCCCTATTAGATTCTTTTAACTGCTCAACATTAACTATCTTTGAGCGATGAACATTAATTACATGGGTTAAAATAACTTCATCAATCCCCAGTCCTTTTAGCTCATCCAGACAGTTAATTAACTTTTTAGCAGTCTCGGAAAAATCAGTTGCTAGAAGCACCTTATTTGATATCATTTTAAGCCCCCCCTTTAAATTAATCATCCTATATTATAATTATATTTCTTTTTAGAGACATGGTCAAATATTATCTTCCAGACTCTTGATATAATTAGAGATATAAAGTAATATATGTATAAAGATAAGTAATATAAGGAGGAGATCAAAATAATAAAAAATACTGGACTAATTCTTGAGGGTGGTGGAATGAGAGGAGCTTTCACTGCTGGTATCCTGGATTTCTTCTTAGAAAATGAAATAAAATTTCCATATGTCATAGGGGTCTCTGCTGGAGCCAATAATGGTGCCAATTTTATAGCAGAGCAATATGAAAGAAGTAAGCGAATTTTTATTCAGCATTCCCAGGACAAAAGATATATGGGCTTAAACCGGGTTGTAAAAGAAAAAAGCTATATTGGCATGAAATTTCTATTTCATGATCTTCCTTATGATATAGATCCCTTTGATTTTGATACTTTTGCCAGCTCTGACACAGAATTTAAAACAGTAGTCACTGAATGCAAAACAGGTATGCCTGCTTATTTAAGCCATAAAGATTATGACCCTGAATTTTTTATCAGAAAAGTTTTAAGGGCTTCCAGCAGTTTACCTCTGCTCTGCCCTCCTGTCTATATCAATGGCAAATGTTATCTCGATGGCGGTATCTCAGACTCTATTCCTATAAGAAAAGCGATAGCCGATGGGTATCAAAATAATATATTAATCTTAACCAGGGATAAATCTTATAGAAAGAAACCATCAAAATTACAAAGGGTTCTCAAATTCAAATACAGAAAGTATCCGAATTTAGTAGAAATAATTCAGAAGAGACATATCCGCTACAACGAAAAATTAAACTATATTGAAAAACTTGAAGATAAAGACCAGATTTTTGTATTTAGACCAGAAGAAGAAATAGATATTAAAGTACTAGAAAATGACCCTGAGCAAATGCTAAACCTATATCAAAGAGGCTACCAGATAGCCACTGAAAAATTTACTGATTTAAACCAGTGGCTTAAAGATAACAATAAGAAAATACTATCCGCCATCTAAGGTCAAACTCAGCTGCCTGATATGGCACTTACCTCTAAATATACCCCCAACTGGAATAATCCTCATCATCTAATCTAACAATAATCATCCCACTTTATCCTGATAATACTGATAGGTTTATTTATTAATAATTATTATTGATTAATTACTATTAATATGATATAATTGTCTGCAAAATGGATACTTGTTATTATTATAACATAGTGCGGAGGTGGGAATTAACTTGGAGAAACAGACTAAAATCAGAAAAGAAATATACCTTCTTTTCTGCAATCTTATTTCCAAACCGGATTCAGAAATATATAAAGAATTAAAATCAGATTTACATATCAAACTCTGGGAAAAATATAATGATCATTTTGCTGAAATAGAAATTCCTGAGAAATGGCAGGGCAACAATCTACCAGATTTAGAGCAATGGAAAGCCCTCTGGCAGGAATACTTAGATATTAACAGTCCAGGCCTTAAATTGATTGAATCAGTTTATAAACCCTGGACAATAGATGAAAGCTGTAGTATGCCCTTTGCTGATGATAAAGGCTATGTAATGGGCGATTGGGCTCATCATATGCTCCATTTATATGACCTTTTAAACTTTGAAATTCCTGAAGAATTTTCTTTCTGTCCAGACCATTTAATCTTAGAATTAGAATTTATGAGCATTTTAATTGAAGAAGCAGACCATCGAGAACAGCTACAATTTATTAAACAGCATTTAGACTGGCTGGATGACTTAGTAGAAGAAGCTGAAGATATTAAAATTGATAAATTTTATCTTAAGCTATTAATCTGGCTTAATAAGTTTATTAAAGCCGATAGAAATTATTTGAAAAACAATTAATTGGAGGGATATGAAATGTCTAAAAAGAAAAGCAGTCGCCGTGATTTTTTAAAGAACTCAGCAGCTGCCGGCTTAACTGCTCTTGTATCTGGAGCTGCAATAGCTGATGGTAAAGCCATGGCTGAAGATTTCAAAGAAGGTAAGAAAGCAATCTTAATGGATAACAGTCTCTGCGTAGAATGCCAGGCCTGCCGGGTCGCCTGCCAGAATGAGTATGAAATCGATATTGAGTATAGTTTTATTAAATTCAACTCAATCGAGAAAGGCGAATACCCGAATGTTGCCTATCATTTAAGAAGAAATAGCTGCATGCATTGCCCTGACGCACCCTGTATAGCAGTCTGTCCTGTTGATGCCCTCTCTGAAAGCGAAGAAGGTTTTACAGTCATCGATGCAGAAACCTGTATTGCCTGCGGGAGATGTCTTGATATCTGCCCATTTGATGTTCCAGAAATCGGATCTGAAAGAATGTATAAATGTGATCTCTGTCAGCACAGAATCAAAGATGGTAAAGATCCTGCCTGTGTTGATACCTGTATTGCCTATGCCTTAGATTATGGAGATTATGAGGAAATGCTTGAAAAGGGCAATGATAGAGTCGAAAAGCTCAAAGAAGATCACCCTGATGCCAACCTTTATACTGTTGATTATAAAGACGATGATTTTGGTTTATTACTTATTTTAAAGACTGATCCTCAGGAATTAGACTTAGTAGATACAAGAAGGAGGTAAAACTATCAATGAAATTAACCAGACGTAAATTAATAAAAAAATCCGGTCAGATTGCTGGAGCTTTAGCTCTTTCATTAAAAGGCTTTAATTTCTTTGACTGGTCTGCTGAAGCCCAGGAAGCTGACATTAAAAAATATCCAACTTTATGTAATACCTGTGGCAGCCAGTGTGGTGCCTGGGCCTATGTGAAAAATGGCCGGGTCTGGAAAGTTGAAGGCCATGAAGATAATGCCAAGAGTTTAGGTAAATTATGTGCCCGTTCCCATGGAGGCCTCCGCTGGGTTTATGATTCTGATAGAATCAAACAGCCTTTAAAGCGAGTCGGAGAAGGCGAATTTGAAGAAATATCCTGGGAACAGGCTTATACTGAAATCTCAGAAAAGCTCAATGATATCATCGGAGAATATGGCCCTGGTGCCCTGGCCTTCGGCCATTATCCCCGGTCAACTGGCACATTTTATATTGGAAGGTTTATGGATGCTTTAAATGCCAGCACTGTCTGCACCCATGCTACTTCATGTAATGCAGCCAGAACTACTGGCTTTGTATATTCAATGGGTGGAGTACCCCATGCAGATATGGGCAATAGTAATTATGTTGTCCTGATCGGCCGCAACCATGGCGGTGGTATTAGAACTGATCAGAATAAAAAGGTAAGCAAAGCCCTTTCCGGTGATACAGAAGTTATTTGTGTTGACCCCCGCCAGAATGATGTAGCTAAACTGGCAGACAAATGGGTACCTGTCAAGCCAGGTACAGATCTGGCAATGGTTCTTGCTATGAGCAGAGAGATCATCGAAAACGATCTCTATGATGAAGAATTCGTTAATGAGCACTCTGTTGGCTTTGAAGAATTTGCTGAATCACTATCAGAATATACTCCTGAATGGGCTGAAGATATCTGTGATGTACCTGCTGATACAATCAGAGAGATGGCCAGAGGATTAGGGGAAAACAGACCGAAATCAATGGTCCATCCAGGCTGGGGTGGCGGATTTGGAGCCCTCTATGCAAATAGTGATGAGACTGCCAGGGCAATCTCCTGTTTGAATGCACTATTAGGTAATATTAATGAAGAAGGTGGATTAATCTTTTATCCTGCTCCTGAATTAGGACAGTTAGATAATAATAAATATCCAGCACCTGAGGCACCAAATACAAGAAGAACTGATGGTGTTGGCGTTATCGATGAGTACCCACTTGCCGGCAGTTATGGCCTTCCCCATTACCTGATGGAGAAATCCAAAGAAGGTCGTCTGAAGTCAATGTTTATTAGACATCATAATCCAGTAAGAAATTTCCCTGATTATGAACATATGGCTGAAGGCTTTAGAAATCTGGAACTATCCGTAGTCTTTGAAATAAATATGACAGAAACAGCCATGTTAGCTGATTATATTTTGCCTGAATGCAGTTACATGGAAAGAGAAGAAATGATTAATGCTGAAGCTGGTCCTATTCCAACCATCGGCATGAGAACCCAGGTAATCCCGAAAGTCTATGAGAAGACAAAGAGTTTTGATGAAATAATCACTGAACTTGCCCATTATCTTGATGTAGGTCATTACTTTGAATTCACCCTTGATGATTTAAATGAAGCTCTTTTAGAGCCATATGATATCACCCTGGATGAGTTTAAAGAGATAGGCTCAATGAGAGTTGAAACAGATAGCCCCTATGGCAATAAAAATCTAAATACCAGATCCGGTGATTTTGAATTTTACTCTGAAGTTTATGACCATGTTGGCCAACCAGGAATTGTTGGCTGGCAGGAACCAGGTGTTGGTCTTGAAGAAGAAGAAAATCAATTCAGATTTATCACAGGAAAAGAAGGTTTCCATTCCCATTCTGCAACTGCTAATATTGATATTTTAGCCCAGATCACTAAGGACTATGATACCAATAGATTATGGATTAATAAGCAGGTGGCAGATGAGATGGGAATTGAAGATGGTGATAAGGTTAAGGTGACATCATCACTCTCAACCCAGGAAGCAAGGGTTAAGGTCACCCAGAGGGTTCATCCTGGAACAGTCTTTATGCCTTCTGGTTATGGCAATAAGACTCCCTATTATGAAACTTCTAAAGAGATTGATGCTATTAATCCAAATGATCTTGTTCCATATCAGATATCAGATATTTCCGGGCATGCTATGCGCCAGGAAGCTCTTGTAAAAATAGAAAAAGTCTAAAACACTATAGAGGAGGAAATTTATTATGTTTAAAAAGAGTTATAAAATTGCCATCTTAACATTTGCTCTAATCTTCATCCTGGCTGCTCCAGCTTTTGGTTGAACAAGCGCCGACGGGCCAGGTGAAGGCGATTTAGGCTCAATGTTTTTTGTAAGTGCTGCAGATGTCGAGACAATAACAACCTCTGAATTAAAGGATATGCTCCCTGCTACCTCTGAAGAAAGAGAGAGTTATGATGAAGTTCCTGAAGACTGGGATTTTGCTTTAGTCGATACCAGAAGCAGAGAGGAATTTGAAAAGGGTCATATCAATGGTGCTATCAATATGCCTGAAGATGAAGATTTCAGACCAGGACCACTTCCCTTTGATTTAGATACTAAGATAATATTTTATGGTCCAGACTGTCATGATTTTATTTCCAGAACAGAAAGTTTAGGTTATAGAAATGTCAAGCTATATGAAGCAGGAATAGATGGCTGGAACAGA
This sequence comes from Halonatronomonas betaini, assembly GCF_015666175.1. Lineage (NCBI taxonomy): Bacteria > Bacillati > Bacillota > Clostridia > Halanaerobiales > Halarsenatibacteraceae > Halonatronomonas > Halonatronomonas betaini. Next base: position 68,562 of record NZ_JADPIE010000005.1, read on the forward strand.
AACGGTAATTATTTAACCACAACACCAGAATATGTTTCAAGCCTGCTCCATGCTGAGTATGTCGGTGAAATAGATAATAAGCCCTATCAGATTATTGATACCAGAGGCTTTGCCATGTATATTGAAAGCCATATTCCAACAGCAGATTCAATGGAACATACAATTTTTGATGATAAGTATTTAGATTTTATGTCTGCCAATAAAGATATTGAAATAATCACTTACTGTGGTGGTTTCTTCTGAGGCCATAGCCATGCTGTTGCCAGGGTTCTGGCAAGCGAAGGTTTTAAAGATGTTAAAGTACTGGCCGGCGGAATTCCTGTCTGGGAAGCTCATGAATTACCACTTTTCGGCACCGATGCAACTGACGCTGATTTAGGCGAACCACAGATCGATCGCGGAGTAGAAAGTGCTGAATTCAGTGAGATGTATGATGATGGAGCTACAATAATTGATGCCAGAGATGATGATGAAATTGAAGCCAGTGGTCTAATCGATGGTGCCCTCCATATCCCAAGCGGTGAAATCAATGAAAATCCTGATGAGTTCGTTGATCTCCTGCCTGAAGATATGGATGCAACCATTGTTGTCCACTGTGCTGCCGGTGTAAGGGCCAGAGGTGTCGTTGATACACTAGTTGAGATGGGTTACGAAAATGTTTATTATCTCGATGGCCGAATCACAGTTAATGAAGATGGCAGTTTTGAATTTTAATAACTAATCAAGCTTCATTAAATTTAATGAAGAAAAATTAAAGCCCCTCAAATGAGGGGCTCTTTTCTTTTTATTAAATTTGAAGATTTGTATCAACTGTATATTTTTCATCTGGTGGAGTCAACGAAATAGTTATAATTCTTCAAAATCAACATCAATAGCATCATCATTATCCTGATCTAAATTTTCTTCAGCTTTTGATTCAGATTGGTTTTTAGTTTTCTTCTCAGTCTCCTGTTTTTGATATAACTGCTGACTTACATCTGTAAACAGATCAGAGAGAATATCTATTTTATTTTTGACAGAATCAACATTAATTGTCTCCTTATCCAGCTCTTTTTTTAACTCTTTTATTGAGCCGGCAATCTGATCTTTTAAGCCAGAATCTACTTTGTCGCCAGATTCTTTTAGGGTTTTTTCTACTGAATAGATTAATGATTCAGCCTCATTTTTGGTATCAACCTCTTCAAACTTCTTTCTATCTTCTTCAGCATAACGTTCTGCATCTTTTATCATACTTTCTATATCCTCTTCACTAAGTCCACTGTTAGATTTAATAGTTATTTTCTGTTGATTACCAGTACCTTTATCTTTAGCTGAAACATTTACAATCCCATTTTCATCTATATCAAAAGTCACTTCAATTTGTGGAATCCCTCTTGGGGCCGGTGGAATATTGGTCAATTGAAACCGGCCTAAAGTTTTATTATTCCTGGCCATCTTTCTTTCACCCTGTAATACATTAATTTCAACAGAGTTTTGATTATCTTCAGCTGTGGAGAAGACTTTACTCTCTGAAACAGGAATAGTTGTATTCCTCTCAATTAATTTTGTAAAGACTCCACCTAAAGTTTCAATGCCTAGAGATAATGGTGTAATATCAAGGAGAACAAGATCATCAACATCTCCAGCAAGTACTCCCCCCTGAATAGCTGCCCCAATTGCAACAACTTCATCTGGGTTTATACTTTTATTTGCATCCTTACCGGCAAGCTTTTGAACTGCTTCCTGAACTGCCGGAATTCTAGTAGATCCACCAACAAGAAGCACCTCATCAATTTCACCGGTAGAAAGCCCGGCATCCTTCATAGCCTGTCTGGCCGGTCCCATAGTAGCCTCCACCAGATCGGCTGTTAAATCGTTAAATTTAGCCCTTGTCAGGTTTATATCTAGATGTTTAGGGCCATCATCAGTCTGAGTAATAAAGGGGAGATTAATGTTAGTCTCCTGAATACTTGATAATTCAATTTTTGCTTTTTCAGCTGCATCCTTTAAGCGCTGTAATGCCATTTTATCTTTTTTAAGATCAATCCCAGTTTCATTCTGAAATTGCTCGGCCAGATAATTAATAATTCTTTCATCAAAATCATCTCCACCAAGCTTATTATTGCCACTGGTTGCTATAACTTCAAAGACACCATCTCCTATCTCCAGAATTGAAATATCAAAGGTGCCGCCTCCAAGGTCATAAACCATAATTGTCTGATCCTTTTTATCATCAAGGCCATAGGCCAGAGCAGCTGCTGTCGGTTCATTAATAATCCTCTCAACTTCAAGGCCAGCAATCCGACCGGCATCTCTAGTTGCCTGCCGCTGACTATCACTAAAATAAGCCGGCACAGTTATTACTGCTTCCTTTACCTCCTGGCCAAGATATTCTTCGGCATCTGATTTTAATTTCTGTAAGATCATCGCAGAGATCTCCTGAGGGGTATATTCAGTCCCTTTTAAATTAACTTTAAAATCGCTGCCCATCTGACGTTTAATAGATGTTACAGTCTGATCTGAGTTAGTTATAGCCTGTCTCTTAGCCTGCTCGCCAACAATTCTTTCACCCTTTTTGTTAAAGGCAACGACTGAAGGTGTAGTCCGGCCACCCTCTTTATTATTAATGATGGTAGGCTCTCCGCCTTCAATAATTGCCATACAGGAATTAGTGGTCCCTAAATCAATCCCTAATATTTTGCTCATGGCAATCTCTCCTTTTTATTTTATTATTGCGCATGTATACATATTGACTAACATGCATTTATATAGATAGTATATTCCTAATTATTAAATTTGTCAATGCACTGTTACATATATTAAATAAAAACTTAAAATAAAATCAAAAAACCCCCTGCCAAATTAATGGCAGGGGGCCTTACGTTTTCGCTTTATATTAAAGTATTATATACTTATTATATAGCAACAACGTTTTCAGCTTGTGGTCCGCGGTCGCCTTCTACTACTTCAAACTCAACGTCCTGACCATCTTCCAGGCTTTTGAAACCTTCATCCTGAATTGCTGAGAAATGTACGAATACGTCGTCACCAGATTCTCTTTCAATAAAACCGAAACCTTTTTGATCGTTAAACCATTTAACTGTACCTGTGTAAATCATTTAAATAAATTCCTCCTATTTTCTACATTGGACGATGAAACTAGATTTTGTGTCCAACAAAAATAAGTATAGCACAGGTAAAGATACTTGTCAAAGGTTTTCTCTAAAAAACCCTTATTTAATTTAAGTTAGCAGGCAGAATTGCATAACCTGCTACAATAACAACAGCCATTAGGTTTTTCTACAAAATTTTTAGCTTCCCTGACTGCAGCTTTACAACTTATAAAATTCCCTAAATGCTTCCGGTTTTTTGCTTCTGGTAAATGGGGACAATTTGATTTATGAACTTCATGAGTATTTTTACCAGGTTTAGTTTTTAAACTCAAATAATAAATAGCCATTGATATTTCACCTCACCAGGACTATTGTATCAGAAAACAACTCAATTTTACAGTCTTTTTGTCATTTTTTTTGTTATTTTGTCTAGATTTATTATTGATTTGTAACTTCTCTATTATAACATTATAATTTAATAAAGGGAGTGAATCTAATGATCCTAACATTTATTATTAGTCTGGCAGTTTTTCTATTATTTTATTTCTTATTGCTTTTAGCTACCCGCTGGATCTTTAGAAATTTTTCAGAAAATAAATACCAGGCCATGCGAGATAAGTTAAAGATACCAATCTTTTTACTTCTACTAAATATTGCATTGCTTATACCCTTTCAATATTATGAAGAAATCAATCTGATAATGGAGAATATCCAACATCTATTTATAATAACTTTTATACTGGCTATTAGCTGGCTGGTCATCAGGATAATGCGTTTATTTATAATTTATCTAAGTGAAAAACATCGAATCGATGTAAAAGATAATTTAAAAGCTAGAAAAGCCCAGACCCAGTATAAAGTACTTGAAAGAGTGCTGGAAGTTTTAGTCATCTTCTTTGCAGTTGCTACAGCTTTAATGACATTTGATCCTATTAGAAATATCGGGGTAAGTCTTTTTGCTTCCGCCGGAGTTGCAGGCATAGTAATCGGCTTTTCTGCTCAAAAGGTAATCGCCTCAATTATTGCTGGTATCCAGCTGGCCATTGCCCAGCCAATCAGAATCGACGATGTTGTAATCGTTGATGGCGAATGGGGCTGGATTGAAGAAATTAATTTAACATATGTAATAGTTAAAGTCTGGGATCAAAGGAGACTTGTTGTTCCATCAACTTACTTTATCGATAATACCTTTCAGAACTGGACTAGAAAGACATCTGATATTTTAGGAACTGTCTTCTTATATACAGATTATACAGTACCAATTGATGAAATCCGGGCAGAATTAGACAGACTGCTTGAAAACAATGAACTCTGGGATGGAAATGTTAAAGTTGTGCAGGTAACCAATGCCAGTGAAAGAACTATGGAAGTTAGAGTTTTAGTCAGTGCCCAGGATTCCCCGACCGCCTGGGAGCTTAGAGTATACCTGAGGGAAGAATTAATTAAGTTCATTCAAGAAAATTATCCTGAAAGCCTGCCAAGAACTAGAGTCGAATTTCCAGATAAAACTGGAAACAATAATAAAAATGATACACCATAAAACCTCAAAATGCCAGCCAATTTATAAGATTGGCTGGCATTTATTATATTAACTTAATTATCATTATTAATTATAATTATACACCTGCCGGTCAAAAATAGATAGTTCAAAATAGGTTAAAAAAACAATATCAATATAATAATTATAATAAAAATGAAAATTATATGATAGATCTTTTGCTGATAGATAATAGCCATTAATTCTTTGATAGTTGCCCTTAACCAGTAATGGAGTTTAGTCCTGGCACCGGCTCCATCAGTCTTTAACCCAATTTTTCTGGCCAGCAAAAGTGATCTTAATAAATGAAAATTATTGGTCACAGTCAGAATATTAGCCTCTTTATAAGAAGCCCCTTTGAAATCATGATTAATTAGATCCATAGCATATTCAAAGTTCTCAAAGGTATTGACTGCATTCTCTTCCAGTATTATTAGTTCTTCTGGTATACCTTTCTCCTTTAAATAACTTGCCATAGCTGAAGCTTCAGAAACACTATTGCCTTCACCCTTGCCACCTGAAACTATTATTTTTAATGACTTTTCAGGCTTATTATATTTATGGAATAAACTAATAGCTTTATCAAGTCTGCTGGCCAATAATGGGCTAACCTTTTTACCATTAACCCGGCAGCCTAATACAATGATATAATCATAATCTTTAAATGGTGGCTGAAAATGATTTAAAATTGTTGTAACCGAAAATATAAATAATAAAATAAAAAAGTAAACAATTATAAAACCGGTAAAATTATTTAAGCCTTCAAATAGAGGAGATTCAATCTGATTACTTATGAAAGGAAACAGGAAAAACCAGCTTAAAGTAATTAACCCAAAGATAAATATTGATCTATGTTCCAGGCGGTTTCTTTCCTCTTTCATTAATTTATAAGCCGAAGTAAAGAATGACATTATAAAAGAAGCAAGATGGATTGTATAGGCAAAAATCAGTAAAATTGATATTATAGCTAAGGGTATCAAAAAGAGCCTGACTAAAAAAATCCTGCTATATGAAATAAAAGTTATATAAGCAGATAGAATCCAGGCAATAAATATAATTCCTAAGAAAAAAGTTCTTCTTTCAATATAAATTGTTAAAGCCAGTATTATACTTGTTACTATTAAAGGCAGAATATATATCATTGAAAACCTCCTGATTTAGACCTAAATTTTAGTAATACCAGGAATTGTTATTGCATTTATTTTCAATCTAATATATAATGTGATGATAAGTGGTGATAAATATGAGCAAAGAAAACAGACCAAATAATGGACATGGTGGACCTCAGAGAAAGCATATGGCTAACGTCTATACAAGCCAGAGACTTCATAAGGACGATTATTCCCATAGTCGATTTACTTTAATAACTAAATTCGATGAAGATAGTAAGCCTTTAGAAGTCATTATTGATAAAGATATAGGTCTTTTCGAGTAAAAAATTTTTTAGTATCGGCTCTGTATTTATACAGGGCCATTTTTTTTATTTAAAGTATATTTATAATATCCTGATTAACTTATAATATAAAAATACACCAGATCAAATCTCGGTCAGACCTGGTGTTAATATTCCTCTTAAATAAATACTATTTAATTCTAATCCCCTGATCAGTTATATCAATAATCTGTTCCTTGTAAAGTCCTCCAATTGCCTTTTTAAAAGTACCTTTGCTCATCTCCAGCTCATACTTAATTGCTCCAGGAGAGCTATCATCATTAAGGGGGAGAAAGCCATCCTCTTCCTTTAAGCGTTCAAGTATTTTCTGCTTGGCATCTTCAATCCTGCCATAACCAATCTTTCTAAGACTGACATCAATCTTATTATCTTCTCTAATCTTTTTAATATAGCCCTTTCTTCTTTCACCAACATGCACCTGTTTATAAACATCTTCTTCATAAACAAGGCCATAATATTTATCATTAATAATTACTCTAATACCGAGATCTGTAAAACGGTCGATTAAAATATCAACTTCATCACCCTGGGTAAAATCTACATTTTCCGGGGCATCTTCTATCTCAACTTCTGCCATTATTATCACCTCAATAAATTACTCTAGCTAAAAATATATGCTAAATGTTTCTGAAATAATGAAAGCTCATATACCTTATGGACCAGGCTTTCAATGATGGATTTTTTATTTTCACGTAAGTAGTTCTGGAAATAAAATATCTCTTTTTGAGTATGGGCATCACTGCCAAATACTATCTTCTTATTAAATTTTTTCTGAAGCTTTCTAGCAGTCTTATTCTGCTTTTTAGTAAGGGTATTATTATGAACCTCTATACCATCAACTCTTTTGATCACTTCATATATATAGTCTTTATTATTAATAAAGTTTTTCTGAAGATACCCATTAATATGGGGAATTGCTATAAAGACATCATAACCTTCTAAAATATCTAAATAATACTTATAGTCTTTAGTTGTCTTGGCCATCCTGAAATTATTCTTATAGGGTTCCAGGCAATTATAGAAAAACTCCTTTAAATCAGCTAATTCCTGAAAATAGACCAATAGCTCAAAGCCGTCCTGACAGCCAATTTCAATACCAGGAACAACATTAAGATCTGTATTTTCTATCAGATCAACACTACCAGCTATCTCATTGTGATCAGTTACTGCAATCAAATGCTGTCTGTGACCTAAAAAAGATTCAAGAAATGCCCTATCAAGAAAACCATCTGAATGGACAGTATGAATATGAAGATCAATATATTTTTTACCAGAAGGCAAATTGCTATCTGGATTAAAATCTCTATCAAAATGCTTATCCGCTTCAAAATAATTGCCAATATCATTAATTTTTAAAATGGTAGTACACCCTCTTTATCTGTTAATTCTTTTATAAATACATTACCCTGCTGATAATTATACCACCATTTAAAAGTTGAAGCAAATAAGGAATAATACCTAATATGACTGATTCTACTTTGGTTTTTTCATAAATTCACCGATTCTAGGCTTTACAAATAAACTCAAATCAAAACTCAAACTATTTTCAGCCTCCACACCTTTTTCATCATATTTATGAACAATATCCATAATTTCATTATACATCTTCTGAAGATCGCCTTTCTCTAAGTCCAACCTATTTACAGAGAGCCTAAAACTATCAACAGAATTAGGATAGCCTTTATCCTCTAAAGCATCATCAAGATTATCATAACCGACATTCTTTATATTTCTAAATAAATCATAATATTCTCCCTGCAATGATGATAGGATTCCAAATATCCAGTGATGTTGAATATTCTCTGGCAGCTCACTCACAAACTCATCTGAAAGGTCATAGTAATCAGCCTTTTTAAAATAAAACCTCTGGTCTCCATCTTCCTCCCAGTCAACCATATCAGATTTTTCCAGCATTAATAAATACTCTTTTATATGATCTTTATCATCTTCTAACTCTATAAATATATCCTCTACCGTCTTACCCTCATCAACTTCCAGGATTCCAAGTACAGCCAGAGTAAAGGGATCCGACAATAAGTCTAACTGTTCTTCAGTAGTAATCTCAAAACTAGTTTTATTAACCATCGTAAATACCTCCATTCAATCAGATTAAAACTCCCTATATTATATATTAACGATAACTTTCATTTCTCCTTTAATTAACTAGTTTTGAATATTCTTTTTCTCGATTATTTTGTATCTCTGATCTCATATGATCAAAGGAATTATAATCTTCTAATAGGAGGTTAACCATACCCTTATCAATTTTACCTGAATCAGCCAGATCATTTAAAATATTAGTTACCTGCTTTTGAGACATCCCTTTTCGGTAAGGCCTATCTTCTGTTAAGGCTGTAAATTTATCAGCTACCATCATAACCCGGCTGCCTGTGCATAATTTATCTGAGCTTAGACCAAATGGGTATCCAGAACCATCGAGATGTTCGTGATGATTGGCTGCCCAGCGTTTAATCTTATTAATTTTTTTAACCTTTATCGGATGTAAAATATGGTAGGTATGATAGGTATGGCTTTTGATCAGATTATACTCGCTTTCAGATAAACTTCCCTTTTTATTTAATATATCTGAAGGAATAGCCAACTTACCTAAATCATGGAGGTAACCTGCTAACTCCATATCATCTAAATCCTCTTTAGGCCAGCCTAACTTATTAGCAAGATGCCTGGCAGTCTTTGCAACTCCTAAAGAATGGGTAGATGTAAATTTACTCCGATAGTCAATTATTTTACTGTAAAATTTGGCCAGATCCATACTCTGTTTTTTGGAGATAAAGCCATCATATTTTGTAAACTCATCTTCCAATTCTATCCTCATAACCACAGGGTTGACAAGACTAAACCAGAAGTCATCCTCCATAGCCTTTAAAGCTTTAAGATCTTTCTGCTTGAAAACAGTTGGTGTCCGTTCTTCCAAATAATTTATTATATTATTTTTCTGATCAAGAATATTAGATTTATCATCTACCATTAATGAGACCCTGTCTGAAAGGTGCAATAAATGGGACTCCTCTGGTACAGATCTTTCCCCATGAAATTCACCCTCACCATCCTGCCAGGCAAGGTGGTGATAGCGAATAATCGGAGCTGCTTCTGGAAAGAAGGGATACTTTTCTAATAAGCTGGCTCCAATATCAGCATGTTTTGTATGACGATATTCAAACTTCAATAATTCAATTTTACTTGCAATCGCGAACATTCCTATATCGTGAAGCAGGGAAGCGACCAGGAGATTATGAATAGAGCTATCCTGATATTCTAACTTTCTTGCAAGCCTTAAAGTGGTATAAGCCACCTGCTGATGGTGATTGAAAACTGCCTGATCGACAATTTTAGTAGCATGGGCTACACTCATTATTAATTTATGGATAGGCAGATATTTATTATGATTCATTATTTATTCCTCCTGAAAATACAATTAAACCTGAAACTCATTAATTAATCCTTTAAGATGTTGAGCCATATTCTCTAATTCATCAGCTGAAGCAGCAACTTCTTCGACAGATGCACTCTGTTCCTGGGCCAAAGCTGATACTTCTTCAGCACTGGCTGCATTATCCTCAACAGTTGAACCAACTGAGTCAACAGCCTGATTAATAGTATCTATGATATCATCCAATGAATCTGCAAACTCCTTCATTTTATTGACCATATCACTGGTTTCCTCTGATGCTTCAACCATATGGTCAAGAGAATCACCAGCTTTATTGATTATTCTTATCTGTTTTTCAACCTCTTCAATATTTGTATCCATAGAATTTACTGTTGCTGTTGTCTCTGATTGAATATCTTCTATTAGACTGGTAATTTTAGTGGTAGCTTCAGAGGACTCTTCAGCTAATTCTCTAACCTCTTCAGCAACAACTGCAAAACCTCTACCGCTCTCTCCAGCTCTAGCAGCTTCAATTGCAGCATTTAAGGCAAGCAGATTAGTCTGGGATGAAATACCTTCAATCATATCGACCATTTTCCCAATCTCTTTTGACCGTTCGCCAAGCTTTTCAATGGCCTCTGTTGCAAAATTCACAGTCTCACTAACTGTATCAAGTTGAGCGATTGCTTCCTGAATTGCCTTTTGACCCTCTGCTGCTGTTCTTGAAGATTTATCAGCAACTTCTAAACTTTCACTGGCATTACTTTTTAGTTTCTCACCCTCACTATCTAATTGATGAGTAACATCCTCTAAACTTCTTATCCTGGTGCTTATTTCTTCACTGCCCTCTGCCACTTCAGTAATACTCCTGGCAATTTCCTCAGCACTGTAACCTGTCTCATCAGAAACCGTATTTAATTCCCCTGAAGCAGTAACAACTGAGTCAGAACTCTTCTCAATATTGCCAACAAGATCTCTTAAAGTATCGATCATATTATTAAAAGCGGATACCAATGAGCCTATTTCATCGGTCTTCCCTGTCATAATATTATCCCTTAAATCACCGGCGGCGACTTTATCGACCTGCTTGATAATATCATTAACTGGACCAACAGTTGATTTTGTTAATAATAAAGCTATAATAGCTGCTAGAATTATTGTTAGAATAGTTGAACCAAAGGTTATTAAATTAGCTGTATTTGCATAAGCATCTCTATCTCCTTGCATTCCAGCAACTTCTTCATCAGTCAGTTCAATAATCTCATTTATATTTGCCCTTACATTTTCAACAGCTGGAATTACTTCCTCCCTAAATTGTTCAGCGGCCTCATCTTCCTGTCCGGCTTCAAAAATTTCAACAACCTCCATTCCAGAAATATGTAAAAGACTGTGAGGTTCTTCCATAGCCTCGTAAGGACCACTATAATAATCATCAGGTTCAATATCATAATACCAGGTTCCTAAATTACATTCTGTATAATGACCTAGATCCGGTATTTCCCCGCCTGCCAGCATATCATAGATTTCCATCATCCAGAGATGATGATCTATCTCTAAATTAGCAAGAAACAACTGGAAACTTTGCATCTCATCTATTTCATTTTCTATTTCTGCTACCTGATTATCAAAATAATTATCAATTAAATTTGCTGCTATAAATAAAACTAATATTATTGAAAAAGCCAGTATAAATTTTGCAAACATTGAACTTTTAATTTTCCTAAACATTTATTTTCCCCCTAAAAAGGTAATCTTAATCTGATTACCTTTATCATTAAAATCCATTTCATCAGATACTTTATTTATCATCTTTAAACCTCTACCCCGCTCATCCAAGACAGGAACAATTTCAAAACTGCGCTCCTGCCAGTTAAAACCTTCTCCAGGATCTATAACTGATAATACAATTTTATTTTGCTCAATTGAAAATAAAATTTCAATTTCATCATTATGATCTTTACAACCATATTCAATAGCATTAGCAAGTATTTCCCTTGCTGCTATTTCAAGCCTGAATTCAATATCTGGAATACTATGATCGGTATTATTTACAACTTTTAATAATTCATTAATAATTTCATTTATCTTATTAGCCTGGGCTGTTAAAGTAAAATTATATTTTTTTATAAGATTATCAGCAGCATTATCCATATATACTCCACCCACTTATTTTAATGAACTTCAATTATATCATTGAGTTCAATCATCTTAAAGACTCTCTGAACATATTCAGAGTTTATATTTTTTATTTTAAGATTTCCACCTTTATTCTTTAATATTTTGTTGAAATGTAGCACTTTACCTAGACCTGAACTGTCAATATTTTTGAGATTATTAAAATCAAGAGTTATATCAGTAATTCCTTTTTCAATCAGTTTCATAAATTCATCATTATAATCCTCTTTGTTTATTAAATTCATTTCTTCGCCAAAAATAATCCTGGCTGATTCTTGATTAAACTCTACTTTCATCTAACTCACCTCTATCGCCTTATTAATATCATTATAAATATCCAGTATTTGATTTAATTTTGTGACCTCAAAAACTCTTTTAACCTTTTCATTCGGATTAGCTATTAATAGTTTACCATCATTATCTCTCATAAATTTAAATAATGACAGTATAACTCCTATCCCAGAGCTATCAAGATAAGAAGTCGAACTCAAATCAACAATTAATTTTTTAGCTTCAATTTCCTTGATTATTTCTTTTGCTTTTTCTTTAACCCTGTTAGAGTTTTCAAAAATAACTTCACCATCTACCTTTAAAATATTACTTCCTTCTAATATTTCATAACTTAATTTAACATCTGACATTCGTTATCACCTCGATATTTTTATTTAGAAATCAACCAGATATTTCATGATAAAACCGAATATTTGAAATAACAATTTTAACATAAAAAATCAGCCAAAAATTTCTATTTTTGATTCTAAAGTCCTACTTATTAGTCTATTATAATATAAGAATTAATATTTAGCAAGAGTAATTTCTGTTAACTAAAAAATCTCGACTGGTATTATAATCCCAGTCGAGACAGTTACTTTATTATTTAATTTTACTTTGAAAACGTATTTTTAAGTATATAAATTGAATATAAAGTGAGAACAAATAATACTAATCCTATTGCCAAAAACTCAACTATTAAAGCTGGATATCTTAATAGTGTTATGCCATACTCTGCAGTCAGATAATTTGTAACCATTCTTAATCCAATAGCTGTTATTACAAAGGGAAAGGTGAATGCCGAAAAGCTGGGGCAAAAACCCACTGCCAGCATTTTAGGCAGATATATTATTACAGAAGATATCATAACTACAGTTAAAAATGTTAACCAGCCAACCATTAGGCTACTTTTTTCAGGAAATGCTGCCATATAGCCTGCCAGACAGAGCCCTGCCGGTGCTGTGAAAATTGCGATAGTTGGCAGAGCAGGTTTTTTTATCTCTCTGATCATAATAACTCGATAGGTTACAATCGGTAAAAAGACCATATATCCGATAAAACCAGCCCAGAAGATCACCTGCCCCAGGAATAACCGCTCAAAAGCAGGGGCCGTCACACTGGCTACAACTATTCCGACATAGACAATAAAGTAACTGGGAAAGACTTTTTTAATATTAAAGTTAAGTAAATACTTTGTAGAAAACAATAGTACAAATATTCCATGGAGAATAATGCCTGTATACCAGATAACCCTTGCTATTTCAGGTATATGGGGAGCAAGATAGCCTGCTAAAATAATTATCCCCATTGAAAAAGCCGGGGCCACACTGGCCACTACCGGATTATCCAGTTCATTTAAAAAGCCGTTATTATCAATAATAAACCTGCCCAGAAGTAAGAGAATCACAATAAAAGCTATTGCCCCACTGGTATACCGAAAATGGTTGCCATAGGGTTGTACTAGATTACCAAGCCCGGCCAGTCCCAGCATTAATCCTGCAACTGGAACAGGTGTTGACCTAAAGCAGCTCTTTAACTGATCCATCTTCGATCAACCTTTCCATTACCCAGGCTGCTACTTCACCGGTTATCTGATAGCAGTGTTCTGCTCTTTCTGGACTGCCAAAATCATCAAAATCTTTTGTGAGTACCCTGCAACAGGTTGAGCCATATGTATTTATAATATGATCATGGAGATCAGCACTATTCGGGAATGAACCCTCTGGCATCTCAGCTCCTGGAGCAGTTCTACCATATTTTAAGCCCAGGGCCATTACACCGCCAGTAACTGCACCACAGAGACATTTTGATTGGCCAATCCCCACTGGAAAGCCTGAAGCCAGTTGGACTGTCTCTGGTGGAAGCTTCTGCCCTAGCATCTCATTAATAGTTGTAAATACAGCCTCTGAGCAATAGAACTCCCCTCGTTTGAAATAGCCTTCAGCTTTATTTCTTGCCTTTTCTGCTAACTCCTGTTTCTTTTTACTCATTTATTATACCTCCATATTTAAATTTAATAAGTAACGCTAATATATATTATAAGTTATTATTATTTAATTGTAAAGTGTTTTTATCTGCTTTATAAAATCCATCTGAAAGTAACAGGTTTATAAAGGATTTTATTAATTAATCTAGAATTATAATTAAGGTACAGGATAATTTTCAGGAGGTTTTTAATTAATGGGACTTTTAAATGTAATTATTTTAGGTATTATTCAGGGGATAACTGAATTTATCCCTATTAGTAGTTCAGGACATTTAGTTATTTTCCAGCATTTTATGGAAGTTGATGGTGGTATAACTTTAAATGTTTTTCTCCATTTCGGTTCTTTACTTGCAGTAGCTTATGTTTTTAGAGAAGAAATTATAGGTATTATAACTTTAAAAGAAAAGTATCGGAGGCTTACATATTTTATAATTGTAGGTTCAATACCGGCCGGGGTAATCGGAATTCTTTTTGAAGATTTTTTTGAAGAAGTATTTTCTACACTTACTGTTGTAGGTTTTGCCCTGCTGGTCACCGGGTCTCTACTCTGGTTATCAGATAAGGTTAATACCCGGGAGAGACCACTGGAAAATATGAAGTGGGGAGATGCAATCTTTGTAGGAATTGCCCAGGCCCTTGCAATCTTTCCAGGGATATCAAGATCTGGCTCAACGATTGTAGGTGGCCTATTTAAAGGCCTTAATAGAGAACTTGCCGCCCGCTTTTCATTCCTGCTGGCAATGCCTGTTATAGGTGGGGCTACTTTATTGCAGGCACGAAATATTTTTTCAATCGGGCTTGATGGTATAACTGCAGTTGAATTGACAGCCGGGACTATTGCTTCTACTATAGCCAGCTTCTTTGCAATTAAGGTGCTTTTAATTTTAATTAGAAAAGAAAAGTTAAGTATTTTTGCTTATTACTGCTGGGTTTTAGGTCTAACTATTATTTTTATTCTTTAATCTAAACTTAAGGGGGCAATTTTATGCTTCACCTTGTAGAAGAACTGACGATTAATATTTCTCATTTTTTAATGGCCATTCTTGAGTTAATGGGAGGTATAACTTTAATTTATGGAGCAGTTATGATTTTCTGGCATTTTATTAAACTCAAATATGATGAATCTTCCACTTTATTGAGAATCAAGATGGCCAGAACTATTGCCCTTGCCCTTGAGTTTTATCTGGCTGCAGAGATACTTAAGACTGTCTTTGTCAGGGAGACCAGTGAATTATATATTGTGGCAGCAATTATAGTATTAAGAATAGCTATGGGATTTGTTATTCACCATGAACTTGATGTTGATTTAGAGCAACTAAAAGAGGAAGTCTGTGAAATTGAGAATTTAAAAGATTAAAAAAAGTGCCAGGCGGAGGGGACACCGCCTGGCTTAAATAATGGAGTATGAGAGTATCAGATTAAGGAGAGTTTTTATTTTATTTAGCCTAACATTGCATCTCTGGCATCATCTCTGGCATCTGATAATATTTCTTCTAATTCTGGGTCTGGCTCATAATTTGCAATTGCTTCTTCTGCAGAAATTAAGTGGGCCTGGAATTCTGGTTGATCATTACTGAAATCTATTTCAACTACTCCTACTTTTTTGAGATATTCATATGCCTGAACTACTAATGTATCATTATGCCAGTCACCTTCTGGGATTCTGGTATGACTATGTCCGTCAACAAATATATCAATTCCATCAACATTAGTTACTAATTCATCTGTCACGGTAAAATCTTCATCATCTGGATTATTGGCACCATATCCTACATGGCCTAGAGCAACAAGCAGATCTAAATCATATTCAGATCTCATCTCTTCTACATAATGTTCTGTAGCCTCTCTCATGCTTGTAAAATCTATTCCTTCTATATTATCAGGATGGGTTGTATATCTGGTTGCTGGAGTGGCAATACCTAGAATGCCTATCTGTCTGCCTGCTACCTCTCTAATTGTATAAGGCTTAAATAGCAACTCTCCGTCTTTTTCAACGTTTGATGACACTAACTCAGCATTCATCATTTCTTCTAATTCCAGAAGTCTATCATAACCGAAGTTAAAATCATGGTTACCGGCAGTCATTATATCATAACCGATTGCATTCATCGTTTCAATTGTACTGCTTCCATATAATCTATCTGAAATAGGTCTACCGTGGACTGTGTCGCCGGCATCCAGGAGTAATACATTTTCATAATTTTCTCTGAAGTCCTGGACAATGGAACTTACATATGGCATACCCATAATTCCATCTTCTTCATTTATTTCAATTCTGCCATGCATGTCATTGGTATGGAGAATAATTAACTTATCTGAAAGGTCTCCTTCACTTGCTTTGGCACCTTTTGTTGAAAAGTTAAATTTAAATAGGCCTGCAGCCATTAAAGCTCCAAATGTCTGTCCAGAGCGTTTTAAGAAATTACGTCTATCTACCTTTTTATCTATTAACTTCTCATTAATCTCTTCTTGATTATCATGCTCTTTAGTCATCTTTAACATCCCCCCGATAAGGTATTAATTTATAATTGATAACAATTCTTATTTTGCTAATATTATAGGTTATCCAGTCTAAAAAATCTGTAAAATGACTTACATTTTATTATCTTTCTTCCAGCTCTACACCTAAACCCTGGGCAATTCTATTTTCATAGTTGCAATATGATACTACCTGGGTAATATCATGAATATCTTTATCATTTAAGCCAATATCATTTAGTTTATCTATATCAGATTTTATAATATTTGCCGGGCTAACTGTTAATTTTCTGGCATAATCAAGGATTGCTTTTTCTCTCAATGTTAAACTGGCCAGTTGTTTCTGCTTCTCTTGCTCAGGTTGATTTGGTTTTTGATATGCTTTAGCCAGATCTTTAAATAGTAATTTATCATCTTCATCGACAAGCTGCTGGAGAGCAGCTCCATGATGAACCAGGCAGTAATGGCAGTTATTAACTGCTGCAACAACAACTGCAATCATTTCTCTTTCCTGGCGGCTTAAGCCTGATTTACCCTGCATAATACTTTTATATAATTTTAAATGACTCTCTAAAATTTCAGGGTTTAAAGACTGACTCTTTAAAAGGTTGGCCAGGCGTTCTCCTTCTCCTCCTAAAAGTTTATCATATATCTCTTTGAGTTTACCTGTTGCATTTTCTTCATTAATCATTTTTAAAAATGACATATATTATTGCCTCCTCTTATCTATAATAATTATTTGGTTGCTCTTTTATTTTTTACTCTATCTTTGAATCATTATAGCATAAATATGTCAATTATTATAATTCAACTACTGGCAACCATCTATAGTTTTTTATCTTTCAGAGCAGGAAACTCATTTCTTGTTTTTTTAACATAAGCAGGGTCAATTTCTGCAGTAACAATTCCTTTTTTACTTCCTGCTGAAGCTATCTGTATTCCCCAGGGATCAACCACCATTGAGTGACCAAGATGGGTCTCTCCACTTACTTTTCCTGCAGTATTACAGGATATCAAATAGGCTACATTCTCAGCAGCTCTGGCCTGATTTAAGACAACCCAGTTTTCGAGTCTGGGAAATGACCAGCAGGCTGTTACTAGAAATATTTCAGCACCGGCTTCAGCTTCCTGGCGATACAATTCAGGAAAACGGAGGTCATAACATGTCGATAGGCCAAAATTAGCTAGCTCTGTTTTGACAACAACAGGTTCAGAACCCGGGGTAATATAGTCCCCCTCTTTTGCCCCAAAATAAGTAAAAAGATGAATCTTTCGATATTTTGCTAACAGTTCTCCTTTTCGATCTATAAATAATGCTGTATTATATAAGTTACCATCTGCTTTTTCAACTATAGTTCCTCCGTAGATATAGGTATTGTATTCGAGTGCTTTTTCAGCTAAAGCATTATATGTTGGACCATCAAGGCTCTCTGCCTCTTTCTTGAACCTTTGATGTTCAAAGAACCCGACATTCCAGAGTTCTGGCAGAAGTATTAAATCAATATCTGGCTGGTCCTGGTTATTAAGAGCAGCTTTATCAATCTTTTTGGTAGCATTGTTTATTCTGCTATTTTTGGACTCACCTTCTATCATTTCCAGTTGAATTGAAGCTATCCTCATTTTATTTCTCCTCTCTATATCTTTGATTAATAATATTATAACATAAATTTTAAATAATATTATATTAGAAATAATGGCCCCTAACGGAGGTGGTAACTATTGGGTAAGCAAGAGGTTAAGGTTTATTGCTTTAAATTATATAGCTTGATATAATTTAAATTAAGGCAAGGGGGAATCATAATGTATATAGAAAAAGAAATTAAAGAATCAATAAATCTTTGTGATGAAAGTGGCAGATTAAATAAAGAGGCGGTGGGCTGGTCTAGAAAACCGCTACATCACTGTAATTTGCGAGGTAATTGGCTAAGAAAAAAGCAATGGAACTACTGGTATGTGATGAATGATAAATGTTTCTTTTCAGCCGCTATTGCCCTGCTTGATTATGCTGCCATTATTTTTATTTATTATTTAGATATTAATAGTTTAGAATTTGAGGAAAAGACTATTATATCTCCTCTTGGACAGGGAACTGATATGTCAGAAACCGTTGATGAAACAGTCAGGTTCAGTAATGATAAAAATCAAGTTATATTTTCGAAAGAAGATAACTATACAAGGTTAATTATTGAAGTCGACGATTTTGAAGGCAAAAATTTAAGGGCTAATATAAAGATTTATCAGCCTGATAATATAGATTCTATAAATGTTGTGATACCATGGAGTGAGAGAAAATTTCAATTTACATCAAAACAATCTTCACTACCAGCCCAAGGTAAAGTTACTATTGGTGAAAAAGTTTATGAATTTTCACCAGATAATAGTTTTGCCTGTCTTGATTTTGGCAGAGGAATCTGGCCTTATAAATCTGAATGGAACTGGGCAAGTGGTACAGGTTTAAATAATGGAGTTAAGATCGGCTTAAATTTTGGGGCTGGATGGACTGAAGATACCGGGATAACAGAGAATGGAATAATTGTAGATGGCAGGGTGGAAAAGATTAATGAAGATGTCAATTTTAACTATAATCCTGCCGATTTAATGGAAACCTGGAGTTTAACTACCATTGAAACCGACAGGATTAATTTGAAGTTTGAACCAATTTATCACAGAATTGCAAAAACTAATTTTTTAGTGATTAAATCTAAAATGCATCAGATGATTGGTTATTATTCTGGAAAAATCAAATTCCAGGATCAGATTATAAATATTGATAAATTGCCAGGCACAACTGAAGAACACCAGGTTAGATGGTAACTCCTAAGCTAATTCCCAGTGATGATAGGCCTTTAAAATATCACTTTTGGTTAATAATCCAACCAGCTTATCTGGATTATCTTCAGAAACTATCGGCACAATATCAACTTCATTCTCTTCTATTAATTTAAGGGCTTTAAGTAAACTTTTTTCTTCTGATATTTTTATAAAAGGTGAAGTCATAACGTCTTCAACACGACATGGGCCATCACAATCTAAATCTATATGCCCCATTAAATCATGAAAATTCAATACTCCAAGTAATTCTCCTGTTTCTTCATTGATCACAGGAATATAATTAAATAGTGTTTTTTCGAAAAGTTTCTTTGCCTCAATAACTGTTGTATCTTTATAAACTGTTTTGACATCTTTAGTCATTATTTCTTTTGTTTTAACAGTTCCCAGGACATTTCTACCCTCGATAGTTTCAATATCTATACCTCTATTAAGTAACTTAGTGGAATAAATATTTTTATCCTGAACCTGTTTAGCTATAAATGAGCTGAATTTACAGGCAAACATTAATGGCAAAATTATTAAAGGATCCTGAGTCATCTCAAAAATTATAATTATTGCAGTAAGAGGAGCGTGGGTTGCTCCAGCAAAGACTGTTCCCATCCCAACCATTGCATAAGATGACGCCCCGGCTGTTATTGCCGGAAATGCTGAGTGAACAATCATACCGTAAGCACTACCTAGCATTGCTCCAATATAAAGGGAAGGAGCAAAAATTCCTCCAGAACCACCACTTCCTAAAGTTAATATAGTAGCCAGAATCTTAGCAACAACTAATAATAAAACCATCTGTAATGATAATTGTCCATATAATGCACTTTCCATAACCGGATAACCTGTTGCATAGATTTGTGGAACTACCAGCGCTAAAACTCCTAATAACAAACCACCAATTGCAGCTTTTGAAGCTTCTGGAACAGGAATTTTTTCAAAGAGGTGTTCCATTGAATATAAAGAATTGCCATAAATAATTGCTATAACTCCTCCAAGAATCCCTAGTCCCATATAAAATATTAATTCGATATAATTAACTAATTGATGTTCTGGTATCATAAATATAGGCTCTGCATCGCCAAAGAGTATATTAGCCACAGCTGTTCCTGTTACAGCTGCAACAACTAAAGGCGAGAAATTACTTAACTCAAATTTCTTTAATAATACTTCCATACTAAAGACTACCCCTGCCAGTGGAGCATTAAATGTTCCTGCTATTCCTGCTGCAGCTCCTGCCCCTAGTAGAGTTTTTACTTTCTCAGGACTTAATTCAAGATAATTACCTAAAGATGAACCAAATGAAGCCCCTATTTGTACTATCGGACCTTCTCGGCCTGCTGAACCGCCTGAGCCAATACAGATAGCTGATATTAAGGCCTTAAGTGGAGCTACCCTAAAGCGGATAGTTCCTTTTTTAAATACCAGGGCCTCAATAACCTCAGGAACACCGTGTCCCCGGGCTTCCTGAACTATATATGTAACCAGAGGACCAACTATTAAGCCACCGATTGCCGGAGCTAACAAGCGATGATACCAGGGAAGCATTCTAACTGTATCTAAAAATGTATCAGTTGAAGTTGCCCCATAGAATATATATTTAAACAGTAAAATTAAATAATGAAAGAGGACCGCACCAAGTCCTCCTATAATTCCAACTATTACTGCTAAAACTATCATTCTCGGTTCGTAGGGTGTTTTGAAAAAATTTACAAGTTTATTTTTAATTTTGGCCACTATTTAGCCTCCTCGACTACTTTAATACTCCCTATATTATTAATTAAACATTGAATAGAAAATCCCTTTATTGAAAGAAAAATTCCTTTCTTTAATTTGACATGCTAAAGTGTTATTGATATAATATTCTACGATATTTGTGAATTTATTTATTAAACATTATTAATTTACTCGGTTTTATAAAGGATGATAACTAAAATATGAAAGAGAATAGTTCTAAAGTGAATTTAACTGGCCAGGAATACATCGAACTTCTATATTATTTATATAGAGCTAATTTTGATATCCAGGGCAAAAAAGAAATAGTTGATAAATCCTTTGATTATTACGCTGTTTGTAAAATTGCTAATGAAAAATTTATGGGACACAAATCAGTCAAAATATATTCTTATAATGACTACGAGCATTGCCTGGTCGACAATCAACTAAACTTAGATTTAAGCTTTTTAACTAAAGATTTTTTTAATGACTCTATTGATGAACTCATTGAAGATAAAAAGAATCATCATCAGAGTTATCTAACATTTATTTTATTAGTTGAAGGAGGTGTGAATAAGGAGGAGATATCCAGGATCGAAAACTTAAAATTAAGTAAATCTTTCTGGCTTGGAATTAGAGGTTGGGTAGACTTAAGGCTTATTGTAGTTGATCTCAATGACAATTCAGTTTATGCAAATAATGAAGGCGCGGAAATAATGGATAATTACAATCCTTGCTGGCTAAAACAAGAAGTTGATAAAATTAAAGGAGGAAATTAAATAATGTCATCCACTTGGTTAATTTTAAGTTCTGTTCTATTCTTTTTAATTGCCTATTTTACATATGCTACAAGGCTCACAAAAAAATGGGGTATGAATAATAATCAGATCACCCCGGCTCATACTAAAGAAGACGGTATAGATTATGTTCCAGCTAAAAAACCTATCCTTTTAGGCCATCATTTTGCTTCTATTGCTGGAGCAGCACCAATAATCGGACCAGTAACTGCCTCTGCATTTGGTTGGTTACCAGTCTTTGCCTGGATAATTATTGGCGGTATCTTTATCGGTGGAGTTCATGATATGGGTTCTATCTTCAGTTCTGTCCGCCATGGAGGCCGTTCAATAGCTGAAGTTATTAATAATACAATGGGAAGATCAGGTAAACAATTGTTTAGTATCTTTGCCTGGTTAACACTTATTTTAGTTATTGCTGCCTTTATGAACGTAACAGCAGATGCTTTTGTCAGTACCCCTGAAGCAGCCACTGCATCCGTTCTATTTATTGCTGTTGCTTTAGTTTTCGGTGTAGTTCGTCAAAGAACTAATTTATCATTACCAGCTTTAAGTGTAATCGGGGTTGCACTACTCTTTGCCTGTATCTGGTTTGGAATCAATAATCCACTAGTTCTTGAGGCAAATACCTGGAACCTAATTTTTGTAATTTATATCTTTATTGCTTCAGTTACACCAGTCTGGATCTTACTCCAGCCAAGAGATTATTTGAATTCATTTTTGCTCTATGGAATTTTAATCGGATCATTCATTGGTATTATTATTGGAGGTCCAACACTTGAGATTGAAGCTTTCACAGGATTCCAATCAGAACTTGGTTATATGTTCCCGATTTTATTTGTAACTGTAGCTTGTGGAGCTATTTCAGGTTTCCACTCTCTAGTATCATCAGGAACAACTTCCAAACAGCTGGATAAAGAGTCGGATGCTAAAATGATCGGTTACGGTGGAATGTTAATAGAATGTGTTCTAGCTGTAATTGCTCTAATAGCTGCTTCTGTAATTACCAGTGGCCAATCAGCTGAACTATTAGCTGAAGGCGGTCCTGTTTTACTATTTGCCCATGGAGTTGGAGGATTCTTAAA
Organism: Halonatronomonas betaini; assembly: GCF_015666175.1. Taxonomy (NCBI): domain Bacteria; kingdom Bacillati; phylum Bacillota; class Clostridia; order Halanaerobiales; family Halarsenatibacteraceae; genus Halonatronomonas; species Halonatronomonas betaini. Next base: position 91,360 of record NZ_JADPIE010000005.1, read on the forward strand.
TAACTTTGGAATTCCAACTGAGGTAGGAATTATCTTTGGTTCATTAACTGTAGCTGCCTTTGCTATGACAACTCTTGATACTGCCACAAGGCTTGCCCGATTTATTTTCCAGGAGTATTTTGTGCCTGAAGAAGAGGAAGTGACAGCAGAAAGTTCTAATATTCTCGGTAATATGTTTGTTGCAACTGGAATAACTGTTGCAGTTTCAGCAGCCTTAGCACTCTCAGGGGCATGGGCTGATATCTGGCCAATCTTCGGTTCAGCCAATCAGATGTTAGCTGCTCTTGCTTTAACATCACTAGCAGTCTGGCTTGCTGCTAAAGGCATAAAAAATATGCATGTCATCATCCCAATGGTCTTTATGTTTGCAGTAACTTTAGTAGCTTTAGTCTTTGTTGTCAGAGACAATATAGTCGATGCCAACTTTATTCTAGCTGGACTAGCAGCAGTTTTATTTGTACTGGCTCTTGTCCTGGCAAAGATGGCTTTCGGTCTATTAAGCCCATCAGAAGCTGCTCAGGAAGTCCAGGAGGATTCTGCATAATAAATTCAATTAAGTATTAATGATAGCAACAGGCCATGCTAAATGCATGGCCTGTTTTATTTATTTTATTTTTTACCAGGATCCATTCCCTTAATAAGCCAGCCTAGTATTCCAATATAAAAAGCATAAAAAATAATTGTCCAGATAACTGCAGACATATTACCCTCTCCCTTCGCCAGTATTCTTAACTGACTTATCTGTCATAGGACCGGAACGTACATTCTTATTAAAAAATTTATTTAGAAAGAAGGTTATTATAGCGAGAATACCCCACTGGAATATAATTGTTCCTGTACTAAATACTTCAAATGGATGCCACCAGTCATCAGGATACCATTGTATCGACTGATATACCCACCAGCCAAAGACAATTGCAAATATTGCCGGGAAAAGGTTAATACAATAACTCCACCATTTGCCAATATGAATATCACTTAATTGATTAACTTCAGACCTTGCTTTTTCTACTCCATATTTTCTCATTGCCAGCGCCACCAGCAGACCATTAACAAGTAAGCCAATACCCCAGACCCAGTCCTGATTATCAAGAAAATCTATCCAGACTGCTGAAGGAATTCCAAGAATAAAAATAAACGTTCCTGCAATTAAAGCCGCTTTCTTTCGATCAAGTCCAAAGTCAATCAAGTTGGTTGCTCCAAGCTCTATCATAGCTGTAAGTGAAGATACAGCTGCTCCAGAAAGGGCAAGGAAAAATATAATAGCGAGAATTGAACCGCCTGGCATCTCTATTAAGAGTTCAACAATATAAATAAAAGTTAATCCGACATTACCTGCCTCCAGAATAGCTTCGGCATCACCAATTGATGGAGCCATTGAAAAAACTGTTATCAAAATAGCAGTACCAGCAAGAAGACCAGCCAGAACATCAGCAAAAGCTATGATACTGCTATTACGTCCAATATCGTCACCATCTCTCGAATAAACTGCATAAACAGTTAAAAGACCCCAGCCAGCACCAGTCGACCAGGCGGCCTGGGTAAAGGCCTCCAGCCAGATTCTACCGCTTAATAAGGCTCCCCATTCCGGAACAAATAGATAACCAAGGCCAACTAAAGCATCCGGCATAAATAGCGTCCTTACAGCCAATATAGTAAGTAACACAAATAATGAGGGAAGTAATATATTAATTACTTTTTCTATTCCGCCTTTAATACCACGATATATTATTGCTGTTGTAAATACAGTTGCTATAAAATGAAACAAAACTGTCTGCCCTGGATTGGATATAAAACCCTCCCAGAGTGCTGTACCATCAACACCAGGTGTAATCGCACCTGAAAGACTAAAAACAAAATAACGGAATGACCAGCCTGCTATTACAGCATAATAAAATGCTATTCCTAATGAGCAAAATGCCAGCCAACCTCCTAGCCAGGTATATTTTTCACCCATAAAATCACGAAAAGCCCCAACATTTCCTAGCCGAGATTTACGTCCTAATAAAAATTCAGCAATAAGCAATGGGATTGCCCAAATCACAACTGCAACAGTCAGAGCAAATAAAAAAGTTCCACCACCCCACATACCTGCAATTCTAGGAAAACGCCAGATATTACCTGTACCAACTGCCATACCAATAGATGCCGCCACAATTGCATACCGACTCGAAAACTGATCACCATTGTTCTTCTTCAATATACTCACTCCTCGTAAATGGTGTTAAAAAAATTTAATAATTTAACTTATTAAATAGTTCTAGATAAACTTTAAAATCCCTGCATAGTTATATATATTAAAACCCTATCACATTTTATTGCAATAGGGTTCTATTTAATAATAATTTATTGAAATCTAAATTTCTATTTCAATAAACATTTTATCGTGAATTTAATATTTATAAATTAGCACCTAAATGGTCTGCTACTGAATAAACATCCTTATCTCCGCGACCTGATAAATTCACAATTATTATTTGATTTTTATCTAAATCAGGAGCTAAATTATCTAAATAAGCCAGTGCATGTGAAGACTCTAAAGCCGGGATTATCCCCTCTTTTTCAGATAATAACTTTAAAGCACTCACTGCTTCATTATCAGTTACTGATTTATATTCTGACCGACCACTATCTTTTAAGAAACTGTGTTCTGGTCCCACCCCTGGATAATCCAAACCTGCTGAAATAGAATAGACTGGTGGAACATTTCCAGATTCATCTTGAAGAAGATAACTTTTATAACCATGAATAATTCCAGGATTACCTTTAGTAAATGTTGCTGCATGCTTTGAAGTATCAAGGCCCTCACCGGCTGCCTCAACCCCTATCATTTTTACTGAATCATCCTCTAAAAATGGATGGAAAAGTCCAATTGCATTACTGCCACCGCCAACACAGGCAATAAGGTAATCCGGTAATTTCCCTTCTGACTGTAATATTTGTGTTTTAGCTTCTTTTCCAATCACAGATTGAAACTCTCTAACCATTACTGGATAAGGATGTGGCCCAACTGCCGAGCCTAGCAAATAAAAAGTATCTTCTGAATTCTTAACCCAGTGACCAATAGCAGCATCAACTGCATCAGATAAAGTTTCAGTTCCTTCAGTTACTTCATTGACTTTTGCTCCAAGTAATTTCATTCTAAATACATTTAAAGCCTGACGCCTGGCATCTTCAGCACCCATAAAAATTTCACAATCCATTCCAAACATTGCTGCAACTGTTGCAGTTGCAACGCCATGCTGGCCAGCTCCTGTTTCAGCAATTACTTTTTTCTTACCCATTCTCTTGGCCAGAAGTATCTGCCCCAGTGTATTATTAATCTTATGGGCACCCATATGATTTAGATCTTCCCTTTTTAAGTAAATCTTAGCCCCACCATAATATTCAGTCAATCTTTCAGCAAAATATAAGGGATTAGGACGACCGACAGCTTCCTTTAGATAATAATTGAATTCCTCCAGGAATTCTTCATCATCATAATACTTAAAAAAAGCATTCTCTAATTCCTGTAAGGCTGGAACAAGTTGATCAGGAACATATCTCCCGCCATAATCTCCAAAAACTCCATCAGCATTCTTAACCTGTTTCTTTTGAACCCTCTTTTCACTTAATTTTTTTCTCATCTCTTCTCATCTCTCCTATTCTAATTTTTATTTATAATAGCAATTCTCCTTAAATATAAAAAAACCACAGAAACTGAATTCTGTGGCTATAATAAGGCATAGTAATTCCAAGTAGCAATCACCTAACTCATCTCCACTAATCTCATCCAGTCTAATCTCTTCTAATCTAAAACTATATTTAATTTTATACTTTTATCTATTCTGATTCAATATCTCCATGTTTGGTTAATATTTTAGCTTTTCCTCTTATTTTCATTGCTGAGGTGTTTTCAGTAAATTGGGCTATCATGATTTCGCCTTTATCCAATTTCTCTGTATGGTGAAATTTTGTCTGCCTGCCTCTTGTCAGGCCAATTATTGTAACACCGTCTTCAAGAGCTTTTATAGTGACATAATCACCTTCGGCTGATTCTAGTGCCATTTTCTATCACCTCTTTATTTTAATAAGTTAATAAGATGATATATTATATAGCTTACATTGTCAAGATATTATTACTTATTTCTTATTTTTTATATCAACACCACCAAAAATAGTCAGGCAACTAACAGATAAAATTTTAGAATTATCTATATCCTGATTATGTCTGGTTAAATTATCCCAGCCACCGAAAATAGGTAATCCTTTTACAACTACCTGCCAATCTTCAGGCACATATATGTCTGCACCACCAAAAAGTGTAAAAACATCAAGCCTGGCTTCATCTATACTGATATCCGCTCCAGTTAAATCTATATCTGCTCCACCGAAAATTGAAATTGAACTGCCACCTTTAAAATTATTTGATATTATTCTATAATCACCGCCAGAAAAAATATTAAATACATTTAACTTTTCTCTATCAATCTCTTTTCCATTGCTTTTATCAAATAATAAACTTACACCTATTAAGATAAAGATTACTGGCCAGAATGAAATATATTCAGCTGCAGCAATATAATCTAAATTATTTAATTGAAAAAATAAACCAATTAATAAAACTATAAACCCTCCAAGTCTCCCGGCTGGATTAGTTAATAAATTATATATTCCGGCTACAATTAAAATTAATGGCCAATAAGTTGAAATTATCTCTCCAATTCCAATATCAACAACTCCGGCATTATTTAAAATTATAAATCCACCTAATAAAATCAAGATCAACCCAAAAATTCTACTTTTACTCATATAATCCCCCTCCATATCTCCTTATATATGAAGTATATAGCTATTTTCAAAAAATGTCAATATAATATAATAAATATTCATTAAAAAAGACCAGCACTTTAGAAGCTGCCGGCCCTTTAAATTCAATAATTAAGCTTTAGTTAATAAATTTAGCGATTAAAATACTTCCTTCATAAAGTAAAATCAATGGTCCTGCCATAAACATTTGAGTAATTATATCTGGCGGGGTTAAAATTGCACTGATAATGAATATTAAAACTATAATATATTTACGAAACATAGTTAGTGTATCAATTTTTACAATTCCTAGCTTTACCATTAAATTCAATACCAGAGGTAGTTGAAATATTAGGCCAAAAGGCAGGAGTAGTGTTAATAGAAATGAAACATAATGGCTTATTGAAATCATTGCAGATAGCTCAGGGCTACCAAAGTTCAATAAAAACCTCATTCCTAAAGGTAAAACAACTGCAAAACCAAAAGCTATACCAAGAGCAAACATAAATAATGAAATTGGTAAAAGAAGATTGATATATTTTTTTTCATTATCATGCAATGCCGGTAAAACAAAGCTCCAAAACTGATATAATAAGAATGGTAAAGCTACAATAATACCAGCAAAAATAGAAATCTTAATATAAGTGAAAAATGCTTCAGTCGGCCTTAAAAAGACCAGCTCTCCAACTGGCCTTGTTAATATCTCCATTAATTCCTCGGAAAAAAAATAGGCTACAAATGCTGCAATTACAACAGCAATAATAGATTTTATCAGCCTATTTCTCAATTCTTCTAAATGTTCAACTATACTCATTTCTAGATTGTCTGACTCCATCTGATCCACTCCTGCTAGTTACAAATATATTCAACACTTTAAATTAAGATTTATCTTTATCCTCTTCTTCATCTAAAGAAGCTGCATCTTCAACTTCTTTAGTTGCTTTTTTTAATTCTCTAATACCTGATCCAATCGCATTACCTATTTCCGGTAATTTACTAGGCCCAAAAATAATTAGAACAATAACTAAAACAATAATTAATTCAGGTGCTCCAAGTCCAAACATTATGATTCACCTCCTGGATCTATTAAATCCAATCTTATATCAAATTGATTAATTCTAGATTATTCACTTTCTATATCATTAATTATACCAATAATGCATTGCATTCTCAAACCTATTTATTATATCTAAGTAAATAGTTAATAAATCACTATACTCCCCAGATCAAAGCAATTCCAATTGTAATAACAAAAGTCAGTATAATTTGGAGAGGAAAACCAACTTTAAAGAAATCACTAAATTCATAATTACCAGGACCGTATACCATTAAATGTACCTGATTTCCTATCGGAGTTAAATAAGCAGTACTGGCGGCAAATGTGACAGCCATGATAAACGAAAATGGCTCAACTCCCAGCCTGACTGCTGCATCAACAGCCACCGGCAGCATAATTACAATACTTGCCCGATTACTGACTAAATTAGTAATCAAAGCAGTAAAGAGATAAAAAATCGCAAGTATAATAATCGGCGGTAAATTACCGGTTAAATTCAAAATATGGCCGGCAAGGAATTCTGCAGTACCAGTAGCTTCCATGGCTGCTCCTAATGGAATTAAGCCAGCAACAAGGATTATAATCTCCCAGTTTACTGCTTCATACATTTTAGCTGGATTAACACAGCCAGTTAAAACCATGGCCAGCACTCCACCAAGTGCAGAAATAGATATCGGTATAATTTCGAAGACAGCTAGAAAAATAACTCCAAACATTATTCCCAGGGTAATCGGTATCTTTTCCTGAGTATAATCCTCTTTTTCCATTTCTCTGGCTACAATTATATCACGCCTATTTCTAAGTCTTCTTAAAGTCTGTTCATTAACAAGCATTAAAAGAACATCACCTGGTTTAAGTTCCATTTCATCCAGTTTGTAATGAGATAACTCGCTACCTCTTCTAATTGCAAGGATGCTACAGTCATATCTATTGGCAAAATTAATCTCAGCCAGAGTCTGATTGGCAAATATTGAACCATTAGTAATTACAGTTTCTACTAACTTTCTACCCTGAGTCGGTTTCTGTAATTGAGATTCTTTAACTGCAAGATCTTCTGGAACTATTTTTAGCCCCTGTCGTCCAATCAGTTTTCTCAATGTTTCTCTATCAGACCTTATAATTAATTGATCTCCAGCTTTTATCTGCTTGGCTTCAAGGGGTTCAATAAACTCATCGCCATTTCGGGTGATCATAATCAGATCCATATCAAGCTCACTTTTAGAGAGGCTCTCTTTCACACTTTTGCCTATTAAAGGCGAGTCTTTCTCAACAACTACCTGAGCCATAAATAGATCCATTTCATATTCATGAACAAGGTCATCTTCTGGTTTTACTCTATCAGGCAAAATCTTACGGCCTATAGTCGAAAAATAAATAACTCCAGTAAGTAATACAACAATTCCAAGTGGCGTAAATTCAAAAAATCTAAAAGGTCGGCCAATTAAATCAGAAGAGATATCACTTGCAATCAAATTAATTGATGTTCCAATTAATGTTAAGACTCCACCCATTGTAGAAGCATAAGATAAAGGTATTAATAACTTTGATGGAGAAACCTTTGTTGTCCTGCCTAAATCTGTCACCATCGGAATAAATACAGCAACCACAGGTGTATTATTTAAGAAACCAGCGACAGATCCTGAAATAGCAGAAATAACACCCACCTGTCTGGCTTCACTGCTGCCAGTCAGTTTTATGATCTTATCTTTTAATAATTGTATAACACCACTATTTTGTATGCCTTCACTAAGAATAAACATTGCCATAATAGTAATCGTTGCACTATTAGCAAAACCACTAATTGCAGTCTCACCATCAACTCCTGTCCAGGGCCTTAAAATAACCAGAACAACTGGAATTAAAATAGCAATTAAATCTATTCTTATCGGCTCCCAGACAAATAAAACAAGCATCGATCCAATAATAGATAACATTATTGCGACTTCCGGTGTTAGCAAAATTATCACCTGCCTAAACTAATAATACTCCTAAACTCAATTGTAAATCATTACATAGTTATTTTCAACATAAAAAAGGCCAGACATATCATTGCCTGACCATAATAATAAATATATTTTCTGCCTAACTGGCAGTAATTTAACTACTTCAACTAAATGCTGCTCTCCCTGAAGAATTACAACTCATAATACCGATACCATCAAAACTCTGGTAAGTATCATTACTTCCACATTCAGGACATTCAGCCTCTAATCCATCTCCGACCTCAGAAATCTTAGCAGTAATCGAAGATGTATTCTCACAATCACGACATTTAAAACTATAATTTGGCATTAATAATTACCCTCCTGATAACAAAATTCTATGTTAAATTCACCAATCATATGCTATATTATCTGCAAGAATAATTCTGTAAAGTATTTATCATTTTTATAGCTCCAATTCTTTTCTTAATAATTCAGGAGGTAATGAACCAGCTTTTAATATATTATCATGCATTCTCTTAAGAGGTAACTCTGGCTCTTTTAAGCGATAATCTTCAATAATCTTTGTTATCTCCCTCTTTCCCATCAAATAAGATTGGGGCTGAGTCGGTGAAGTTGTATACCTGATAACCTCAGTCCTGGCATCATCTCTTTCAAGACGACATTCATTTACTAAAAAATCTACAGCTGAATCAACAGACATCCCCTGGCAGTGGAGCTTTACATCCAGAATAATTCTTCCTGCCCGCCAGAGCTGATCAGATAACCTGCCTAACTTCTGAATCGGTCGATTAATATATCCTAAATCCTCCATCATACCCTCACAATAAAAGGCCCAGCCCTCAACAAATAAAGTTGATAAAAAAGAACCTAATTTTCTAATATTACTATTTTCTAATTTAGCCCATGATAATTGAAGGTGATGGCCAGGATAACCTTCATGGAGAGTTGTTATCGGCAACTTAGCATTATAATGTCCCCTTAATTTTGCTTCCTGTTTTTCCTCAGATGCATTCATATCTACTGGCGTTACCAAAAAGAGCCCTTCAAGATTATCAGAAAATATTTCTGGTTGAATATAGGCAGCATACGGAATTATCGGCCTTAAATATCCTGGTGTTTCTATTATCCTCAGGCTTTCTGCTTCTGGTATTGTAGCAATACCCTGCTTTTCAACAAAATTTCTACTGGCCTCCATCGATTCTCTATATTTTGCAAGCAGTTCTTTTGCTTCAGGATGATCTGATTTAGCCTCATCCAATATCTGATCAACTGATTTACCAGGAGCAATCTGACCTGCCAGCTTCTCTAAAGCCATCTCGGTCTCAGCAAAGATCTCCTGTCCAATTTCAAGTAACTCAGAGACATCATAATCAACTAAGTGATTTTCCTTTAGTAGTTGATTAAAATATTCCTCACCAACTGCAAACTCACCTTTAGCTTTATTGCCTAATTCATCCTTTAGATAAGATTGAAAATCAACAGCAGCCCTTGCTGCCTTCTCGCCATATTTATCAAATTCATCCTTTAATCCTGGAAACTCCGCTCCAGCAATTCCAGGTAATAATTCTGTAAATAATCCAGGAGCCATCTGCAATTGCTGCAAACTTAAATCAATCCAGACTGGCGGCACCCTTTCAGGAACCAGGTTTTTCCTGGCCTGATCAAATAAATCAGGCACCTGCTTCATTCTACCTAAAGCCGCCTTAAGTCTTACATCCAGAGGAGCAAAGTCTTTCATAATAAGAGACATAATCCCGGAAAAAACCTCATCAATATAATTATTTGGGTTCTTCTGATAGGGCAGATTATTTTTATGATCCCTGATCAAAGATTTTAACAACTGCCTTAAAAGAATATAATCTATCTCTGCCTCTTTACTAAAAGAAGACCTATTAAAGTTTTTCAGTTCCTCTAATTTACTTTCCAATCTCTCATAAAAATCCCAGATTGACTGTTCCCTGTAATCAGCAAGCATATCATCCTGTTCATGAAAACCTAATTGGGTGGCAACAACTGGCCAGCGTTCCATAAATCTATCAATAATCTCATCACCAAATCGATAGAATTCTTTTTCATCCATTCTCATCACTCCTTTTTATAGCCTTTGAGAGTATAAAAACCCCAGCTAAATGCCATAATACCAACACCAATAAAAATTGCTTCTAGCTCTGTAAATATCAAGATCAGACCTAAAAGAAAAGGCGATAAAGTCATCCCAATAAATTTCATAGTATTAAAAACAGAAATCACCAGTCCTGAAATCTCTGGAGGCGGTAACTCTGTAGCCCGATTATAAATTGTTGGGGAGACTATGCCCATCCCTGCTCCATAAATAATAAAACTTAAACTAACCAGATAACTGCTATTAGGCCAGAATGGCAGAAGTATAAAACAGATCCCGATCAATAAATAGCCTAAAGTTGAACGCTGTCTCCAGTTTAAATATTTAGCAATAAAACTTGCCCTGGAAGATAGAATTGCACTAAATAAACCCTGTAATGATATAGCCAGTCCAGAGAAGAACTCTGAAAAACCATGGCCGGTGACAAGATAAATCGGCAAAAATGTAATCAGAGCATAGAGCATAAAATAAATGGTTAATGAATGAATCATAATATTTCTGATTTTAGAGATTTTAAAAATATCAAGCAGAGATTTAAAATACTCCAGAGGAGAATTCTCAATCTCAGAATTAACCTGATCGCCAGAATTACTATTAATTAATGGAGAAGTCTCCGGCAGTTTAAATAAGAATATCAGGCCAAGTATTAATGAAAGCCCATAAACTGCAAAGACAAACCTCCAGTCAATCGAGGCCAGAAATCCTCCCAGTGATGGTATTATTACAGCTCCAATAGAAATAGCACCTGTTAGATAGCCCATCAATTTCAGTTTCTCATCTCCAACAAATAGATCCTTAAAGATTGTCATAGCAACAGGTATTAATCCGGCGATCCCAATCCCCTGCAAAAATCTCATAATTAGCAAAATAGCATAATTAGGAGCAAGTATAATAACTAATCCCCCAATCCCATCAATAAAAAGACAGGTTAATCCAACTTTGCGACGACCTATTTTATCTAAAAAATAACCTATAAAGGGCAAACTTACTGCTGCAGCAAAAGTATAAAGACTTAAAACCAGCCCTATATTACCCTCTGACACCTGAAAAGCTTCAGCAATCGCAGGTAAAGCTGGAGCTATTAAGCCTCCACCCATAACGCCAAAAGAGCCCATAATTAGAACCAGTATTATTATGTAATCCGGTATAAAACCCTGTTCTGTATCCAAAAATATCTCTCCTTAATCCAATATCCATATATAATATCTTATCATTTTCAATCAAAAATTCATAATTGCTTCATAAGTTTTTACTATAATTGAGATATAATACTTCTCAAGGAGGCTAAAAGTAATGAAAAATCGCTATAAAGTTATTTTAATTATCGTTTTTATATTATTTTTTACTATTACTTTAAATGTTGAAAGCAACAATGAGGCAATTATACTTACCTACCACCATTTTGTTGAAGATAATCCTGCAAATTCAGCAGAAATGTCCATTTCAGATTTCAAAAATCAAATGGAGTACCTTTATGATAACAATTATAATGTAATCAGTGAAGACGAATTCATAAAATATAGTAAAGAAAAGTCATTCCCAGAAAAATCAGTACTCCTAACCTTTGATGACGGTTATTATTCATTTTATGAATATGCCTATCCAGTCTTAAAAAAATATGATTTCCCGGCAATTGTCTTTCCAATTATAAGCAGTATGCCTGGGCTTGAAAATCAACCAGTCTATTCTGATAGATTATCATTTTCAGATATGAGAAAATTAAATACTAATTCACCAACAATTAATATTGGTTCCCATAGCTACAATTTACATTATTATGAAGATGAAAACCCGGCTATCTATCAACTGGAAAATGAATGCTGCGATGATTACAATTGCAGAATCAGAAGGGATTTAAGGCTTTCCAGAGACCTGCTTGAAGACCAGCTTGATAAAAGAGATGATCTAGCTTCTCTGGCCTGGCCCTATGGCTATTACACTGAAAAGGCCGAAGAAATCGCTAAAGATCTCGGTTATGAATTAATCTTTAAATTAGGAGATCGACCCTATAACCCTGAAGAAGAAATAGTCTCAATTCCCAGATATGGAGTTATCTCAGGCGATCTAAATCATCTTAAAAATATATTGAATGATTTCTAATAAGTAAGCGGCCCTGACTAAAGGGCCGCTAATTTTATATCTTTTTATTATTGCTATTAAAGATTAGCAATATCCAGATCAAATACTCCCATTCCATTTTCATCAAGCTCTAAGAACTCTATCTTACCCTCTAGTCCAGGCACGATATCTTCATAGGCTTCAGGGTGGGAACGGAAATGAACAGGTCCAGCAACTTCAACTGGTTTGATTCTCCAGTTATCTGTTGGAGTAGGAGTAACTGTTCCTAGTTCCTCAATATACTCAATAATAATCTCTCTATTAACTAATCCAGATGGGGCATAGACCGGGTCCATTCTTTCAGTAGGACCAAAGCCACCGCCGCCACCGGCACGGTAATCATTGGTTACAACCAGGAATTCCTGATCTTCATCAATTGGTTCACCATCAAACATGACATTAGTAATTCTCTGACCCTCTGGCTGAGTTACATCTATTTCATAATCAACACCATCGATAACATCATAATTATAAGCAGAGAAACCACCATCAAGCAAGTCCTGAACTTCAGTGGAATCAGGATCAATCTGGTTGAAGTTCTCAGCACTTCTTTCAAGCCATTCAATAACTTCAGCACCGGTAACCTTCATCACTCTAATCTCGTTATCATAGATATAGATATCAGTTACATCACCAATTGTAATATCTCCCTCTTTTACATTGGTGAAGTATTCAGCATCTTCACGGCCTGCCTGGAATGGAGCAGCAGCTGACAGAATTGGCAGATCAGAATAATCGCCTTCAGCAAATTCTTTTTCAGCCCACCAGAGCTGGGCATCATTAACAACCTGAGTTACTGGAGAATCAGCAACTCTTGAGAAGAATGAAGCTATCCCGATCCCGGCAGTTCCGATTGGAGTTCTAACATATTCAACAGTATTATCATGAACATCTGAAGCCAATTCTTCAATCTCCTGATGAGATGCAACATTTTCATCTATCTCTCTTAATCTAACACTGGCTTCAGCAATCCTCCACTGGCCATTCTGTTTACCTAATTCAAGATCAATTGCTCCAAGGGCATCTCCCCAGGATCCGGCCATAATAGCTGGAATACCATTGATTAGACCAAGCTCGTTATCAACCATCTCAACACCATCAAAATCACCTGGTAGGTGACGGTGATTATGACCTAAAATCATGGCATCAATTCCATCAACCTCTGATAAATAAATAGCTGCATTCTCTCTGGCATCTGCAGAGTCTTTTGGAGAATCATCAATACCGGTATGGGCCAGAGCAATTACAATATCTGCCTCTTCTCTAAGTTCAGGCATAATTTCTTCAGCAGCATCAACGATCTCTTCGAAATCTAAAATACCACTAACATGATCGCTTCCCCAGAGCATAGTCTGTGGAGGAGTGGCACCAAAGATACCGACTTTTACGATTTCACCATCTATCTCCTGTTCAACAATTGTATAAGGCTCAACATAGTGATCTCCTGTCTCAACCTCTTTTATGTTAGCTGATAACCAGGGGAATTCAGAACCGGCAACAGCCTTCTCAAAGAAAGGCATACCATAATCCTGAAGCTCATGATTACCAACAGCAGCAGCCTGATAACCCATATGGTTAAAGACCTTCACGATAGTTTGAGTTTCACCATCTTCTAAAGGTTCAACTGCAAATTCATAATTACCAACAAGGCTACCCTGAATTGTATCGCCTGCAGATAAAAGCATGGTATTTTCTCTTTCTGCTCTTTCTTCTTCAATTAATGTAAATACCTTGGACAATCCAATATTATCTCTCTCGGTATCAGACATATAGTCATAAGGAACTATATACTGATGCTCATCAGTGGTCGTTAACAAAGTGAGACTTGAAGTTGAATCTGCCATAGCAGATCCAGCAAAGTACTTCATTCCCATACTGGCAGCAAAGGCACCAGCAACTACCTTACCGGATTTAGCAATAAAATCACGGCGAGTTACTTTCTTTTCGGTCAGTTTCGGTGAATTTTCTTCTTGATTTTGATCTTCTGACATTTTTTGACCTCCCAGATTAATTTAATCACTCATATTTTATAATTAAACTCCATTTAATATTATCAAATTTAGCTTCAATAATCAAATCAAACTAAATTTTAAACAATCGGGCAGGTCGTTGAATTCCAGGCGATTAGGCCACCTAAAACAACTCTCTGGTTAATAAAGCCCTCATTCTGTAATAAACTGGCTGCTGTCATCGATCTTAAGCCACTACCACAGAAGATATATAAAGGAACATCTTCAGGCAACTCATCATAATGTTCAGGTAGTTGAGTTAAATGAATATTCTCAGCATCCTTAATCTCGCCTTCAGACTCAACCTCATCTTCAGAACGGATATCAAGAATAAAGCGATCCTCAGGCTCGGTATCAAGCAGGGTACAGAGCTTATCAACAGTAACAGTATTGACTGATTCACTCTTCTTCCCGGCCATATGCCAGCTAATAATACCTCCACTTAAATAACCTAAAATATCATCATAGCCAGTTCTATATAAATGTTTAATAGCCTTCTCTGGATATTCACCTTCAGTTACTAACAGAACTTTAGCCCCAACTGGAATGAACCAGCCAACAAAACTTGGCAGATTCTGCAGTGGAATCGAAATAGAGCCTGGAACATGGGCCGAGGCATAACTAACTTCCATTCTAACATCTAGAACATAGGTGTCATCATCTTCCATAGCCTCCGCAAATTCATCAGGAGATAAAGCCGCCGGCTTCTCATAACTGGCTAAAGGATCCCCGCCAGTCAGATTCGATGCTTCCATATTCTCAAAGTATGGAGGATATTCAAGCATCTCGCCATGGAGTTCAATAAACTCCTCTTTACTGTCAACCTGCAATTTAGGATTCAACTTCCTCTCAATACCAAGAGTTGTCCATTCCCTATCAGAAATTGCTGAAGCACAGACTGACCCGGCCCCATGAGCAGGACAGAGAATAACTTCATCGCCTAATGGCAGAATCTTATTAAAAATAGAATCATAAAGCCAGCTTCCAGTCTTTTCTAAATTCTCCTCACCTAAAAAGTCAATTCTACCGACATCACCGGCAAAGAGGGCATCACCAGTAAAGACCATCCAGGGGTCGCCTTCATATCCATAAAGAATATAACTCATAGAACCAGGGGTATGTCCTGGTGTATGCATGGCCTCAAATTTCAATCTTCCAACCATAAATTCCTGACCATCCTCAACAGGCTTGCCATACTGATAATCAAGCATCTCATCGGCATGCCAGATCTCAGCTCCAGTCTTAGCCTTAAGCTCAGTTGAACCGATAATATAATCCTCATTCCTGTGGGTCTCAAAAATCTTAGTAATCTTGTAACCCTCTTCAACTGCTTTTTCTAAGTAAATATCGATATCTCTTCTTGGATCAACAACAATAGCCTCATTACCATCACCAATCAAATACGAAATATGGGCAATACCAGGGGACTTAATCTTTTCAAATAACATTAATAACCACTCCTTTTAAAATAGTTAAATATAAAATAAATAAACCATCAGACTTGCAATCAAAATATAAGCTAAAGACAGAAAACCTCCAGATTTCAGATAATCCCGACTCTTATAATCGCCGGCAGGCATAAAGAAAGCATTAACCTGATGGGTCGGCAAAATAAATGAATTAGAGGCCGAAACAGCAGCCAGCAGAGCCAGACCTCTTGGGTTAATCCCGATCTCACCGCCAATTATCATAACCAGAGGAACAAGCACAACAGTCGCAGCAACATTCGACATAAACAATGTAAAGATACTTGCCAGCAGAGCCACCGCCAGTAAAATTAAGAAGGCCGGGCCATCCTGAAGGGGCATAATTATCAAATTAGCAAGATATTGAGCAGCCCCTGTATTCTCCATAGCAATGCCTAGCGGAATAAGTCCAGTCAACAAAAAGACAGTCTTCCAATCAACAGCCTGATAAATCTCATTAAGCTTCACAATTCCAGATAAAATAATTAAGACGGCTCCAGTAAAGAATGCCAGCCCTAAATTAAAACCTAAAATAATAAGTAAAATAGATAATAAAAATGATCCAATCGCAATAAATGGCTTATTCCCTTCAGTCTTCCTGGGTTCAAGGGAAGTCAGGAGTATCAGGTCAGTCTCAGACTTTAACTGCCTGATATTCTCCTCAGGGCCATAAACAACCAGGGTATCACCAGGACAAAAATTAAAGTCAGAGAAATCTCCACTTATCTCCTTTTCACCTCTAATTAAATGGACAGGATTGACAAAATAATTCTTCCTGACTGCAATATCCCTGATCGATTTACCAGCCAGCTCAGAGCGTGGAGGTATCATCAATTCAGCAAAGGCAGTATTCTCCAGTTCATCATTCTCTCTGTAATTATCATACTCCTTCTCTAGAATCAATTCATAATCCCTGGCAAATCTGCACAAAGCATCTTTTTCTCCCATAATAATAACTTCCTGGCCAGCGGCAAACCTGGTAAACCGCCAGGGAGCATAGGAAATATCATCCCCCTCCTTTAAAGCCAGGAGATAGAGACCATAATCAGACCAGAGATCTGATTCCTCAAGGGTCTTACTCAAAAGCTCACAACCCTCAGAAATTTTATAGGTATGAACAGTCGTAGCCAGCTCCCAGTTAGAGATCAATTTCTGCTGCTGCTCCCAGAAACTCTCACCCTGCTTTCTATCTGCAGGCAGCAGTCTATCGCCAAATAAGTAAAAATAGCCAATCCCAAATAATAAGACTGCCAGTCCAATCGGAAAGACTGCAAAGAGATTAAATGGCGCTGCACCCTGTTGAATCAAAAGATCATTAAGAATAATCAAATTGCCTGCTCCAACCATAGTCAGGTTCCCGCCTAAAATCACAGCGAATCCGACTGGCATTAAGACTTTTCTTAACGATAGATTTAATTTCCTGGTCATCTTCCGGACCACTGGCAGAAAGAGAGCAATCACACCAATATTCTGCATCAAGCCAGAAACAGCCCCAGCAGATAAAGACAGAATAACCGTCAGTTTCTTCTCGCTCTTACCGGCAATTGCCAGCAGCGGTCTGGTGATTTTTTGCATCACACCTGACTGTTCCATTCCATAACCGATAATCATAATTGCAATAATAGCAATAACAGCATTACTGGAAAGCCCTGAAAAAGCCTCGGCTGGAGTAATCAGTCCTGTCCAGCCCAGAGTTAACATAACAAGCATTGCAATAATATCAACCCTGAAGGCTTCAGTTATAAATAATACAATTGTAGCCACCAGTATTATCAGGGTTAAAGCTATCTCAAAATCCATCTTAAAGCCCTATACTTTCAAGCCAGACCAGAAATACAATAATCACAATAGAAAATGGAATAACCAGCTTCCAGTGGTTAACCTTCAATAATTCAGGAAAGGTATCAACCTTAAATACATTCTTATTGATCGAATCACTAAATCTCTCATAAAAGGCAGCAAAGAAAAACGAACCGGTAAATATCCCTAAAAGCCCTGGGACCAATGCATCTATACTGCCCTGGCCAATCGCACCGGCAATAGTCCCTGGACAATAACCTAATAAGGCAAAACCAGCACCAAAGACCAATCCACCTGGAATCGCCCGCCTTAAGGAGCCAGATTTAGGCTTAAGCTCAACAATCCCTCTATCATTTAAAAAATAAACCCCTATCATACCAACAACTATCGCCGTTAAAATAATCTTGGCAACAGTAAAATCCTCTAAAACTAACTGGCCAACCAGCACATTATAATCAGTTACTCCACCCCGGTGGAGTAAAAAACCAAAAATAATCCCGGTACCAAGACCTTTCATCAATCTGGACTTACTTTCCATTTATATTCACCTGCCCCATTTATAGAATTAAAAGCGCAGTTACAACGCCACCGATAAAGAACATAATCAGACTTACCCAGCTGGCAATACTCAGCTGAAATGCACCGCTAATACCATGGCCACTGGTACAGCCCCCTGCCCAGCGTGCCCCAAATCCTAGCAGAATCCCACCGGCAAAGGCAGAAAAAATTCTCCCTAATATATTCTGGTTTAAAACTGACTCAAATTCAGTCACCGGAATAAATGCCAGATTAAACTCTCCAGAAAGCACTGCCGAAATAAAACTCCCGATCACAATTCCTATTACCAGCATCGACTGCCATTCAAGTTCAGGTTTATATTCCTGATAATATTTCCAATCAAAGACCGCAGCCCCACAGCAGACAGATCCAAGCCTGGCCGAGCCTCTGGCATAAGAAGTCGAAGTCCCAAGAGGCTTCTTCGAGATAATAAAAGAAAACCAGCTTAATATACCTATTAAAGCACCAACTAGATAAGGAGACCAGCTCCCGGAAAATATTATCTGACTCATATTAATCAGCTCCTTTATATAATAAACACTTAATAATATCAATTAGCATCTCTCTTAATAATAATTCAAGATAGACCACTTTATTCCTGCAATATACAAAAATAAACTAATTATTACCTAATAAAAAAATCCCCACCGGTAAAAACACCAGTCGGGACAACTAAAGCTTATTAAATTAATACAATTTTCTTCTAATCCAGCTTCGCTATAAATACGGTCATTCTTCGGTCTGGCTTCGGTTTAGCTTCGGTCTAGATACGATATAGATACGA
Source organism: Halonatronomonas betaini (assembly GCF_015666175.1). Lineage (NCBI taxonomy): Bacteria > Bacillati > Bacillota > Clostridia > Halanaerobiales > Halarsenatibacteraceae > Halonatronomonas > Halonatronomonas betaini. The sequence goes on from NZ_JADPIE010000005.1 coordinate 110,008, forward strand.
TATAGATACCCTATAGATACCCTTAAGATGCTTTCCAGTTAATCTTAACACCCCGATACACCAGATCTTCACCAGAATTCTTCCAGTTTAAATCCAGTAATCCTCCGGGATTCCTCCGGCTCTGCTCCAGGTTCCCTGCGGGAATGCTCCGGGTTTGCTCCGGCTTCCCTCCTATAATAAACCAGCTTAATCCCTGGATTAAAACTAGATCACCCCATAATTACTACAAATAAAATAGTATAATTAATTTTATCAGATATTATACCCTTAATCAATAGCTGAGTAGTGCAAAGAAGAAAAACCCTGCAAAATATCTGCAGGGTTCTCTAATTGACCAGATACCGATAATTTATAGCTGATACCGCTCAACAATTTCAGAGAGTTCCTGTGCCATTTCAGCAAGATCTTCAGATGCCCTGACTATCTCCTGAGTCGAAGCAGCCTGTTCCTCACTGGAAGCTGCAACTTCTTCAGCATTTGTTGAAGCCTCTTCACTAACCTGGGCAATCTCCTTAATGGCATCATTAACCTGCTTATTATTTTCAATCATCTGCTGATTTTTCTCAGCAATCTCATCAATATAAGCATTTAGACTCTCTACTGCCTTATCTATCTCAGCAAATGACTCCTCAGTATGCTTGATAGCAGAAACACTCTCATCTACAACCTCTTCACTCTCATTCATCATTTTAGCAGTATTATTAATATTCTTTTTGATCTCATTTATTAAATTATCGATTTTTTCAGTAGAAGCGGTTGTCTCCTCGGCAAGTTCCCTAATCTCATCTGCCACAACACTAAAGCCTCTACCAGCTTCCCCTGCTCTAGCTGCCTCAATTGCAGCATTTAACGCCAGCAGGTTAGTCTGCTCTGAAATACCGCTGATCAATTCAACAATATCCTCAATTTCCTGGGATAACCTCTCCAGGTCAGTTATCTGCTCGGCCATCTCTTTAACATTGGAACTCACCTGATTAACCTGTGTGATCGAATTATTAACATCCCTATTACCAGTCTCAATGCTTGAACTTACATTTCTAGCCTGGTCTTCCATCTTCTCAGCAGTCTCATTAATCGAATTAATCTGAGCAGATAAAGAACCTACGATATTTTTAGTCTCATCAACCTGGGCTGACTGTTCTTCAGCTCCAGAAGCCACCTGTTCTATTGCCGTACTGACCTGTTCAGCAGATGCTGAAATCTCCTCACTATTTGCCGAAAGCTCCTGACTGGAAGCTGCCAGGTTATCAGATATCCTGCTCTCCCTCTCGACTGTCTCGTATAAATTCTGCTGCATCTCAGCAATCGACCTTGTGATATCACCGATTTCATCTTCCCATTCCAAATATTTATTAGCCTCGTGATCTTCATCAAATCGGAGATCAAAATCAGCAAGCCTGGTTATTACCCCATTAAGATTTACTATCGGTCTAAGAACATGCTTCCTAATAAAATATGAAATAATCAAAGTTATACCTATTAAAGCCAGGATGGAAATTATAATAATAATATTTCTCAGATCAACTGCAGATGCAAAGGCTTCAGCCTGATTGATCTGGGCAAAGACTGTAGCATCAATCTGTTCTAAAGGAGCATATGAAGCTATTGAATCCACCCCTTCATATTGATACTCAAGATTACCTGTCTCACCTGCACCTAAGATTCCTGTAGTATCAAAAACTTCAGATATATTAAATTCAGCCTCGACCATAGACGAATCTGGATGAGCAATTAAAGTGCCATCATTGCTGGCAATATAGGGATAACCAGTCTCTCCAATTTCATAGGTTTCAACCAAATTACTCATTAATTCAAGTGAAATATCAGCAGCCACAACACCTATAAAATCATCGTTTTGATCAAATGCAGGTATTGCTGCCGAAATAATTAACTGACCTGTTCCGGCATCGACATAGGGATCAGTCCAGATTGCCTCTCCCTGGTCAGCATCACTGGCCTCTTGATACCAGGGCCTCTCCCGGGGATCAAACCCCTCTGGCAGTTCAGTCTCTGGACGAATAAACATCTCCCCCTCCTCTGAACCTAAATATATATGTAAAAGATCCGGGTTAATATCTATCGCATAATCAAAATCAGCAAACATCGCATCTTCATCAATACTCTGAACAGAATCTAAATTAGAAGTAGCTCTTAAGAGATCCTCCTGATTTGAGAAAAAGGATTCAAGATCAGCCTGAAAAGCCTGCACAGCCTCCTGATTCCTCTCAATAGCAATCTCTTCCAGTTCCGTTCTGATCGTTCTGGTCACAAAAACACCCATAGCAACAAGCCCAATTAAAATAGAAATAAATAATAACGAATTAATCTTAAATATAATACTATTCTTTAGTTTCTTAAACATAGTGTTTTCCTCCCTTATATATAGTTATTCAATAAATATCTCTCATATCCTTTATAGAGAATTAATTAACAAAAAGGCGGAACCAAATTCATCAACCTTTATTAATTATATTTATTTTTTCAAGCCGCTTGACATTATTAAAATACATGATATAATTTATGTTGTTGGGTGTCAAAAATCTAGTAATACTGCCCAGCAGATAAATTAGGAGGAATATTTAAATGATTTACACAGGTACAGTAAAATGGTTTAATGATCAAAAAGGTTTCGGTTTCATTGAAAGAGAATCTGGCGACGACGTATTTGTTCATTTTTCAGCCATTCAATCTGAAGGTTTCAAAAGCCTTAACGATGGCCAGGAAGTCGAGTTCGAAGTAGTAGAAGGCGACCGCGGTCCACAGGCTGCAAACGTTGTTGCATTATAATAAGTATATAATACTTTAATATAAAGCAAAAAACGTAAGACCCCCTGTCATTAATTTGACAGGGGGTTTTTAAATTTAAAGCCAGTTAATTTTTAATTTAATATTTCAATAATCTCCAGTTCATCTTCTCTGTAAAGATCGATATGTCTATCAGCAACCTCAACAACTGGCCTTTCAGGATGTCTGGGATTAATAAAAACAACCCTACCCTCCTGGCCATCACTTAATAAAACCCTTTCCTGGAGAAATAGATTAGGAATATTCTCCGTGAAGACCGTCTTCAACTTATGATCAAAATGTGTAGAATCCTCTTTAACAAAGACTTTAATAGCCTTAAAAGGAGAACTCTTCTTCTGATAATTTCTTTCAGCAGTAATTGCATCAAAGGTATCTACAATCGCCAGAATCCTGCCAAACAGCGGTATCTCCTGCCCCTTTAAGCCATCAGGATAACCTGAACCATCATATCTTTCATGATGGGTTAAAACAGCTTCAGCAACTTTAGCTGGAATAGATTCAGAATCCTTAAGCATATTATAACCATACTTACTATGGCGCTTAATCCACTGATATTCCTGATCAGAAAGTTCATCAGCTTTATTTAATATTTCATCAGGAATCTTGGTCTTGCCTATATCATGCAGAAGACCTGCCTGGGTTAACATCTCTATATCAGCTTCATCCAGACCCAGCCACTTCCCAAACTTATTCGCCAGGATACTGACATTTAAAGAATGGTGATAGGTATATTTATCTGCAGTCCTGACAACATTTAAAAGATCAACAACTTCCAGCTCCTCTGAAAGAAATTCAGCCTCCCTCTGCAAATCATTGATACTCTCTTTTTCTAAATTACCCTGAAAGTTAATTTTATCAAATAACTCTTCAGTCTCATTGACCTTTCTAGAATAATCTTCTTTAATCTCCTCCTTCTCATCAATACCATGTTCGATATCTTCCAACTCATCAGTATAGATATATACATAATCCTGATCTAACTGACTTAATTTTTTAATATTATTGCTATTAATTAAAGTATCTTCAGGAATTAAAACTCCTCCATATTCCCCCTGGATGGCCCTGGCCAATTGCATCCCTGGCAAAACATTTTTTATATCTATCTTCTTTATTTCTCTACCCTCTAATTGCATATAGTCCCCCCTAACCTCAAAATAAAGCCCCTAAATAAATAGGGGCTCTCTAATATTAAATTAAATCAAATCTTAAAACTCTATTTCAATAGTAGTTCTGCCTGTATGCCGGGCTGAAAAACTGGTGTCACTATCATGATATGCCAGAATAATAGTATAGGTCTCTCCCTCTTCTACACCGGCAATAAAATCTTCAGAGAATGGTATGGCAAACTCTAACATCTGTGTCCCATCCTCGGTAATACTGCCTGCAAAATCGCCAATATGCTCTTCTTCAGTTTCAGCATGAGCAGTTGGAGCAGTTCCCATATGACTTTCAATCGAAATCTCTGGCTCTCCATCCACAAAGGCAGCAATGATTATTGAAGCATCTCTCATTCTTAAAGTAGGCTCAAAACCAAAAGCAAGCCAGCCTTCACCTGGGCTTGTAAGTCCTATATATAGATTTTCCTCATCATGATTCCAGTAAAGGTCCATCCCAATATTGGACTCAGCAGAACCTCTATATTCTTCCGCATTTATTACACCATCAATTTCAGGAGCTGTCTCAGCTGCAACCTGACCTGACATAAAAACTACCAGAGCAAGCAAAAAGACCCCAACTCCGATGATCTTTGAGATTTTTATTTCCATAATTATCATCTCCCATTTATTGTTTCTAATATATTAATTCTCTATAAAGCTAAAATTTCCTGCATATATGTCCGAAAACAAATTATTTTAAAGGATATCAATAACCAATCCTGAAGTTATTATTAACGGTGGTGATAAAAATGAAAATTGAAATCCCGAATTATGGTGAATTTAAAATTGAAAATCTGGCCTTTGATTTTAATGGCACCCTGGCAACTGGCGGCGAAGTGCCAGAAAAAGTAATAAAAAAACTTAATTCATTAACAACTAATTTTAAAGTTTATATTCTAACGGCAGACACCTTTGGAACAGTTAGAGAAATGGTAAATGAACTGGATATTGAAGTTGCAATAATTGAAAAAGGCGATGGCACTAATTTCAAAAGAGATTTCATCCAAAAAATCGGCAATAATGAAACTATTGCTATCGGAAACGGAAATAATGACAGACTAATGCTTGAAGAAGCAGCAATTGGAATTGCTCTAATCGGCAATGAGGGAGCAGCTATTAAGACCATTTTAAATAGCGACCTTGTCCTTAATAATATATTTGATGTCTTTCAATTATTAGAAGAGCCAGAGCGGTTAATAGCCTCCCTCCGAAAGTAAGATAAAATCCTGGGCAGAGCTTAATTAAGGCCAAAACCTGCCCAGGAGGTTTTTTATTTAAAATGAGGACATATTTCAAAAAATTCAGGTTCATCAGCAGCTGCCAGCTTTTTAAAATCAATTTCAAGTTTAAAGAAATGTTCAGCAACCTGATTGGAATCAAATTTAGCAAACTCTTTTGCTATATCATTACGGAACCTCATTATAATCTCAATATTATCAAAAAATATATCTAATAGTTTGCCATCAAAATGCTGCTTCCTTCCGTCAGCCATTATATCAAGTGTCTTTTCTAAAGAATATGCATCTTTATAAACTCGATCAGACATTAAAGCATCAAAAACATCTGCTATAGCAACAATCCTGCCTTCAATAGGTATCTTTTTGCCGGATAAACCTTCAGGATATCCACTCCCATCCCATTTCTCATGATGGGTATAAGCTATTTTCTGAGCAGTCTTTAATAATTTATGATCTGTATTTCTTAAAATATTATAGGCAATCCTGGGATGACTCTCAATCACCTCAAATTCATCAGGGGTTAACTTGCCAGGTTTTAAAAGAATGCGATCTGGAATACCGATTTTGCCAATATCATGCATTAAAGAGGCATAATACATTTCCTTTAATTTTTTAGGTTCATCTGTAACCCATGAATATAAAAGGGTCGCTGTCAAACTAAGGCTGATCAAGTGAAAAGCAGTATCTTCATCCTTATATTCAGCAGCAAAACAGAGCCTTTTAATAATCTCCCTTGTTCTTCTCTCATTCTCCTCTAAAGAGTAATCAAGCATAACTATCTGACTTGCCAGCATATCAAAACTGGATTCTACCTGATCTAAAGCATTATTTAAAAAGAGAGAAACCATTTTTTGATTCCTTTTTTCTGCAATTCTTTCCGGCTTACTCTTAGAAGTATTAATCCTGCAAAATTGTCTGTTATCTTTATATTTATTACAAATATATTTTTCTAAATTCAAAATTGCCTGATCAACCTGTTCTGATTCAAAGATAAGGCCACCCTGAAATTTCCGGAACATATCCTGATCAATTTGTTGTTTGCCCTCAGTTTCCTGGGTTATCAGGGCCATTGAATATTCTGGATGTTGAATTATAACAGTCCATTCCTTCAACATATTCCTGCTAACTTCATCATTACCATCTGAAAGATTAATAAAATTAGCCTCTGAAAATTTTCTTCTAGTTGTTTCAGAGAAACTATCTGCAAACAGATATAATTCTTTGCAAATTTTCTCTAACCTCTGATATCTTGATATCTCATGTAGAAAAAACTTTTCTTTCTGAAAGAAAACAAACATCCTGCCATTTAAATTAAAATCAATAACAACATCCTCAATTGCTTTTGTGACAGCAAGCAGAGAGGCTTTATTATATATTTTATCTCTCAAATTATTAAACTCATTAGAAATCTGATTATACAACCCTGCCATATTCCTACCTCCTAAAATACGCTATTTACTATTATATAATTAAATATAAATAGTTCAATACCTGCCTGCAAAAAAAATAAAACTCAAATTTTAAAGGAATTTTTTCAAATAAAAAGAATATAATAGTGAGAGGAGTTGATTTCATGAAATTCAATAATGAATTGACTACAGATTTAAAGCTTAAACAGGGTCTAAATATCATCGGACTTATAATTATGATTACTGTTAATGCCCTGGCCAATATTTTACCGATCAATGATATCCCAACAGGCGATGTATCTGATAAATATGAAAATATCTTTACACCTGCCGGTTTTACCTTTTCTATCTGGGGTGTCATCTATCTTTCATTAATTATCCTTATAGTTTATTTAACAGTCGGGCTAATTAGAAAGAAAACCCGCTCCATTAATTATATCAAAGATATGGGTTATTTCTTCTTTATCTCATCTATTTTAAATTCTATCTGGATTTTCCTCTGGCATTATGAACTTCTTGGAGCTTCAATCTTTGTAATGTTAGGTATTCTATTCTCATTAATTATTATTTACAGAAGAGTTAACCTTAACTCTATCAATTACCGCTGGCTAACAATACCATTTAGCATCTATTTAGGCTGGATCTCCGTGGCAACAATCGCCAATATAACAGCCTGGCAGGTTGCTATTAATTGGGGCAGACTTGGTAGAACAGAAACCTTCTGGTATGTAATTCTGTTAATTGTTATAGTTCTACTGACTGGTTTCTTTATAAAAATATTCAAGGATTACATCTATTCCCTGGTCATTCTCTGGTCACTAACTGGCATCCTGGCCAAACTTTCCGAAGAAATGGCACTGATTAGACTTGCTCCAGTGGCAACAATCTTAGCCATGCTTGCAATTATTTTAATTGCCGTCAAAGAAACCGGGGGCAAAATCAGCTTCAGATAAACTGTATTCTGCTTAACAGAAATAATTATTATTAAAGGTTAAAATCTCTTATGGATACAGCTACGGGGTACCCATATTTATTATAAAATATCTATAGGAGATGATTATTATTTTAAATTCAAAAATCACAAAAGGTTTGACAGTATCTTTAGTTTTGGTCTTTCTATTAGCAGGAGCATTATTTACAGGCAATCAGGAAGTTGAGGCCAGTGAATCATTTGGTTTAATTGCCGATCTAATGATGTTAGAAGACCAGAGTCTTTATGGTTTTGATGAAACCGTCGAAAGATTTAGAGAAGAAATCGATGCTGCTGGTTGGGGTATATTAAATTATCACGACATGCAGGAAGTAAAAGCCGGACATGCCTATGACGTAATGAATGTTAAAGTCTTCGATCTCTGTTCTGCTGAATATTCATATAATATTCTAAGATTGGATGATGAAAGAATAGTTTCCCCAATGATGCCATGCAGGATTTCCATCTATGAAAAAAGTGATGGTAATACCTATATTGCCAGAATGAACTCACCTTTAGTTGCAAGATTCTTTGGTGGTGAGATAAATGAAACCATGCAGATTGCAGCAGCTGAGACTGAAGAAGTAGTTGAAAAATTAATAACTGGTGAAAGAATTCCTGGAAGTTCTGCCTTTGAGTTCTTCGGTGGCCTTGGCTATACACGTTTTGCCGATTCTGCATTGGATAACTCATTTGGTTTTTATCTTGGAAGCAAAGTTAATCTAACCAGAACTATCGGCCTCTCTGCAGAATATCAAAGATATAGCCCTTCAACCCATTCATTAAACGGGCTTGTATTTACAGGAAGTTTTGACCTTGTTCAGACTGATAATGACAACCCGGTCTCATTATCAGCATTATTAGGTTCAGGCTATTATTTCGGCTCAGTCGATAATTACGACTTTGATAGCGGCTTCGGTGCAAAAATTGGTGCCGAAATTAATGTTGAAATCCAGGACCAATTAGATTTTGTCGGTAATGTAAATTATAGAAATCTTGACCTTGATGCAGACAATGGCGAAAGCTATGATCTATCAGGATTTGAGTTCAAAACTGGACTAACTTATACTTTTTAATATAACCTAATCTAAATAATTGAGACCTGAATTGAGCTAAACACCATTAAATCAATTCAGGTCTTTTTTTTATGCCATTATATAGGATCTGAACAGCTGAAAACCAGATAAAACCAACAACCACAATAGCTCCAATCGGATCAGATAACCATGACCTCTCTCCTAAAAGATCATAAAAAGTGATAACTAAGCTTATAAGCACAACAATATCCATTAAAGTCTTGGCCCGATAAAATTTCCACTGATTATCCATAATTAAAGAGTAGGAAGACTTATTTAAATTATAATTTTTATACCAGAAAAAACCATTAACAAACATACCTGCTACACTTATAAAAATACCAGGTATCAGCCAGCCAGGAGGCTGCTGGTTGATTAGCTGATTAATAGCAGAATAAAGAATAATAAATCCACTGATGATCATAACTATGCCCATAATCATTCCAGATAAAAACTCCAGCTTATCCGACTCCTCATTTTGACCGGATACCTCTGCCTGACAGGATTTAATATAAATAACCCAGGCCAAAAACAGCGCCATAAATTCATTGGTCCTCCTTAAAAATATCGCCAGCAGAACCGGAGTCTCACCTAAATAATAGGCAATAAAAGTACTTAAAGGCGCCAGAAAACTAACCATCCAGGCGGCCCTGAGTAATTTCTCTTTTCTCACAGATTCTTTTTTATCTGTCTTCTCCATTAAATCCTTAATGGAAACCATATCTCCTCACCCCGATTTTAAAATCTCAGTAAAATAGAAAAGACAGCAGCAGCTACTAAAGGTACTGTAATCGTATCAAGTCCATCTCTGGAAACAGCCTCAATTACTGTAGCCACTACTGTTATAAAAAATATTTTAATTATAAAATTCATCTCCAGTAAAAATTCTGGCAATATAAGAGTTAAAATAATCAGCGAGAAAAAGCCAGTAAACAGAAACGCCAGACTCCCCTGGAGACTCTTCTTCTTAGAAAATATAAAATTATTATACCTGTCTCTGCCAAAATATTTGCCAATAAAACCAGCAAAGGCATCACCAACTGCCCAGACAACTGTTCCAAAGATAGCTGCCTCAGGCTGAGCTAATACTGCCAGGAATATTACAATTAAAAGCACCTGCATCACAAACAGATACTTCAGTTGTTTATGAAGCTCCCTATTCTCTGCAAATGTAGTATTTCTCCGATCAAAATCTATTAGCTTGAAGCTCAAGTACTGATTTTCTATCTTCAAATATATAAATGCCAGCAGATAAAATCCAATCAAAAATATTAAAATAATATACCAGTTCTCAAATAGATAAACTGCCAGGGCCAGCGAAATACCATAGAAAAAATGATAACTTTTTCTTATAAATTCCTTTGATAGCGAGCCAAATATTTTCAGAAGAATCAGGGCTGAAATAAAGATAAAATAATATATAGCAAGGAGAATAATTGCATTTAATTCGCTGATTAATATATCCATTTCAATCCCTTCCTCTCAGTCTAATAACTTAATTATATCATCTTAACTAGAGAAAGAGAATAGAACTAATTACTATACTAATCAAAGCCATACTCCCGGCAACTAAGAACCCAACTATAAAGGGATTGCCTCCAATCTCCTTAAGTTCGGTCCAGTCAACCCCCAGGCCAATTCCAGACAGGGCAAGCAGAATCAAAAACCTTGATACTGGAGAAATTATAGAACCTATACCTGCAGGTATTAAACCAAGTGAATTTATAATTATTAAAGCCAGAAAACCTAATATAAAGTTAGGAAAAATTTCTTTTAAATTATAGTCTTTTTCTCCAGCCTGGCCAGTATTTTTAGCCAATTGTCTGGTATTATAATAATAACCAATAAGCACTATTACCGGTATCATCAATACATTCCTGGTCAACTTAATCATTGTTGCAACCTGGCCTGCTGCCTCACTAAAGATAAAGCCTGTAGCCACAACCTGAGATGTTGAGCTAATAGCCGTCCCTGCCCAGGCTCCAAAAACTGTATCAGATAAACTTAAAAGCAACCCTATTATTGGATAAATAAAAATTGCCAGTACCCCAAAGAAAGTCACAATGCAGATACTCATAAATATATCATCATCTTCTGCCTTAATTACCGGGGCAATAGTAATAATTGCAGTATCTCCACAGATCGATAACCCGGCAGCTATCAATAACTTCTGTTTTAAAGTAAGATTATATTTATCTCCTAATTTAAAAGTAAAGACAAAAGCCACCGAGATTATTAAGACAATCAGACCAAGACCAGGCAGGCCAACTTCAGTAAATTGTTGAAAGCTAATCGTTCCACCTAAGAGGATAATTGCTATCTTAAGGAGTCTCTTAAGTCCAAGCTTGATACCAGGACCAAAAACCTGATGATTAACGCCAATAGTATTATTTAATATAATACCGATAATTATTGCAATAAAGACTGCCCCAATAAAATCAGGCAAAAAATATGCAATAAACTGTGATAGTAATGCTATAATTGTTATTAAAACCAGACCTGGAATGTACCTGCGAATATCTGCTATCATAAATATCCTTCCAATAAAATTATTTTCTAATCTTAGAACCGGAATAAGTAAAATGATCCTGAATCATATCAACCTTATTATCTTTTATCTGACCAATTACTGTCTCACAGTTGCCACAGATAAGATTATCACCATCAACTTCCCCATCATAGAGCCTGGTAATTCTATCTTTATAACATCTTAAAACCTTACCCATGCCAATCTTTTTATATTTCATTATTTTCGTCTTACAACGGGCACATTTTATAGTCAGCATTTATACCACCTCGGATATATAATTATATCAGAGTTTCAGCAAGATAGAGAGCCCCGAATACTGGCTCCAGTTCTATCTTTCTAATCGATTTAAACTCAATTGCAGCTGCTTCAATCAAAGATTGAATCTTACCTCTGTAAAAATCATTATTGGTTAGGCCACCAGCCAGGGCTATTCTTCTATCTTCAACAGGTAGCTTCTTTGCCAGAGCAATAACTTCAGCCGCTAATTCTTTAGCCCCGGCTTCAACTATTTCCAGGAAGAAAGAATCGCCCTCTTCAGCCTGATTAAGAATCACTGGAGCTAATCCTGCCAGTTCTTTCCTGGGAAGTCTATCCCCCTGATAGATAAAACTGATCAATTGATCCCGATTATGAATTTCTTCATTCAAATTCTCAAATAAAAATCTTAACTTATCCTCTTTACCAGAACGGTCTGCCCTCTTTAAAGCCATTTTAAAACTAGATAAACCAAGCCAGCAGCCACTTCCGGCATCGCCGAGAATAGGCCCCCAGCCTCCTGATCTATAAAAATTATCTTCTTCATCTAAAGCATAAGCTATTGAGCCAGTTCCTGCGATTAAAACAATCCCTGGCTCACCCTGCCAGGCTGATAAAAGTGCAGTCTTGCCATCATCTTCAATAATAATATCATCAAAAACCATTAACTGGCTTAACTCATTTTTTAAAGCCAGTTGCTCTTCCTTTCTTCCACAGCCTGCAACTCCAGCCCCAATCTTGATACCAGCGTTTTCACGATCTTTCCAGAGCAGCACCGGATCTAGAGCCAGTTTACAGGTCTCAGCTATAACTCTGGCAGAACCAGCTGCCCCAAGCTGCTGAAAATTAGCGCCAGTACCATACGCCTGACCGACTATTTTTCTATTTCTAGCTTCCATTACAATGACCCTGGTATTACTTCCTCCAGCATCTATTCCAACTAGATACATAATTAGACCTCCAATATCTTGACTGGTAGCTTACCTCTAGCCTGGCTGTTACCCCCTAAGATATCAGCCAGTGGCCTGGCATGATTGGGACTATAATCATAGGTAGTTAAAACTGGTAAATCCTTTAAAAACTTAAGTTCATAAGGGTTTCTCTGACTCACTATAATTGGTTTTAAACCTGCAGCCAGCATCCTCTGAATAAATTTATGCTGTTCTTTATTCTTTACAATATCTCTAGTTAATACAATTAACTCTAAATCTCTCTTTTCATATATTTTATCCTTAAAAAATTCATTAGTCAAACCTGAAAATTCTTTAACCTTATATCCTTTATTAGAAAGTTCCCTGGCCAGTTGACTTTTCTCCCCTTTATCTATATCATCAGGGCTGGTCTCAACCGGGCTGCTAATATCACCAGAACAATTTATCAACCAGAGCTCTTTACTTTTGTCCAGCGGACTCTCAAAAATATTATCCTGGTCCTGTAAAACTGTAATGCCTTTAGCAGAAATATCTCTGGCAATTGAACCACCATTCTCTAGCATATTTAAAAATTCATCACCAGAAAATTCATTCTTTAAATCCCAGGATAATCTGGCCTGTTTCAACTTCAAAACCCTTCTGACAGATTGATCTATTCTAGCTTCAGATAAACGGCCATCATTTACAGCTTTCTCCAGTTCCTTTAATACTGCTAGCTGTTTCTCACGATTATGTGATACCAGTACCTGATCGCTTCCAGCCTGAATTGTCATAACACCGGCAGGTACAGTTCCATAGGTACCAACTATCCCATTCATCTCCATACAATCAGTTATGACCATACCTTCAAAACCAAGCTTATCTCTTAAAATACCTGTTAGAATCTTCCTGGAAAGAGTGGCTGGCAGACCAGCTTCTGATGTTAATTCAGGAAAAGCAATATGGGCAGTCATTATGCTATCAATTCCAGCATTAATTGCTTCTTTAAATGGTTGTAACTCAACTCTATCCAATCTATCATAACCATATTCAATCACTGGCAGGTCATGATGGGAATCAACACTGGTATCACCATGGCCTGGAAAATGCTTGCCACAGGCAACAACACCGCTCTCCTGGAGGCCATTGATATATTCTTTGCCAAATTTACTAACTTCTAGAGGATCAGCACCAAATGAACGGACACCAATCACCGGATTTTCAGGATTATTATTTATATCAAGAACAGGGGCAAGATTCATATTAACCCCGAGATATTTCAACTGTTCTCCTGCACCTTTTGCTGCCCTAAAGGCTTCTTTGTATTCACCAGTTGCTCCAATAGCCATCAGACCTGGCATATGGGTCATCCCATTAACTCTGGTCACAACCCCTCCCTCTTCATCAGCTGAAATTAAAGCAGGGATATTACTGGTTTCCAGAGAAACCCTCTGTATCTCTTTAGAAAGCCTGGAGACCTGTTCAGGACTCTCGATATTTCTTGCAAAATAGATAATCCCGCCAACTTTATATTTGTTAATCATCTCTTCTAATTCAGGTGTTAATTCCTGGCCATCAAAACCGACCATCATTAACTGTCCTAACTTTTCTTTTAATGTCATATCTGCAATTATCTTATCTGGATCCAATTTCTGAAAGTTCATTTTTATAGCCGCCCTCTCTAATTAATAAATTAGATATTTTCCCTCTCATCTTTGAAAGTTTCAATTCCTTCAGCAAAATCCTCTTTAAGTTCAGCTAAAGCCTTTTTATAATCAAATTCCTGATTCTCTATTAATTTACTCAATAACTTTCTATAGCTATCGGTACCAAGTAATAAGTCTATAAAATACCTATTATCGTCTAATTTAAAGAAATCAAATTCTTCCGGATGGAGTTTAATAATCTCCGCCATCAGAGTTAATCCAACTTCAAGAGAGTCAACTTTATCTGGGTCTGTAATGAATAATTGGATCCCATTACAGTTTTCCCCCTGATGTTTAGAGCTTTTCGGAGAAAAATTTAAAGGCCTATAACCGACACCAGGCAATTCATAGCCTCTCATCTTTAATGTTAAAACCATACTATTTAACCAGGGTGCTCCGACTATCTGAAATGGCAGGGTTGTTCCCCGACCTTCAGATAAGTTAGTCCCTTCAAATATTGCTGTAACTGGATAAAGCATCGTTGCTTCAGTTGAAGGAATATTAGGCGAAGGAGCTAACCAGGGTTCAGATATCTCCTGACAGGTCTCTCCATGCCAATTTTTTAATTCAATAACCTCTAAACCATCTCCAGGCTCTGGTCCCTCAATTTTTCCAGTCTTAACTGCCCAGATAGCCAGTTCACCAACTGTCATACCATGGCGTAGAGGCAGACTTGTCGCCCCCACAAAAGACTGAAAATTTTCATCAAGTAAATTCCCTTCAACTTTTCTTCCTAAAGGATTGTATCTATCCAGGATCACAAAATTCAAGTCATTTTCTTTAGCTGCTTCCAGACAGTAAAAAAGTGTACTGATATAAGTATAATATCTAACTCCAACATCCTGAATATCAAAGATAAGAGTCTCAAGCCCCTCTAAAACCTCAGCTGATGGCCTCTTATTATCTCCATAAAGGCTAATTACTGGCAGGCCACTAGCAGGATCTTTAGAATCATCGACTTTCTCCCCGGCAGCTGCACTGCCTCTAAAGCCATGCTCAGGGGCAAATATTTTCTGGATATCTAACTGGAAATTTAATCTTAAATCATTTAATAATAAATCTAGATTCTGTCTCATCTGATGATCTCTACCGGTATGGTTGGTTATCAAGCCAGTAGGGCCGGTAAATGGAATCTGAACCTCTTTTGCAATAACTCTATCTAAACCTGATCTGTATTGACTGGAACACTCACTCATAAATATTACCTCCTAATCTAATCTTAAAAACTCCAGATTGTAATCTGGAGTTTATTATATCATATTAATCAACCATATTTGGATCAAGTGCATCTCTCAACCCATCACCGAGTATATTAAATGATAAAACTGCAAGCATTATTGCTATTCCTGGAAAAGTCGAAACCCACCAGGCCTGTCGTATTATCTGCCTTCCAGTATTTAACATCTCGCCCCATGAAGGTGTTGGTGGTTGAACACCTAATCCTAAAAAACTAAGTGAAGACTCAGTTATTATAGCTCCTGCCATACCTAAAGTAGCCATTACAAT
Source organism: Halonatronomonas betaini (assembly GCF_015666175.1). Classification (NCBI taxonomy): domain Bacteria; kingdom Bacillati; phylum Bacillota; class Clostridia; order Halanaerobiales; family Halarsenatibacteraceae; genus Halonatronomonas; species Halonatronomonas betaini. The sequence continues at coordinate 125,571 of NZ_JADPIE010000005.1, forward strand.
AATAGGTGCTATACAATTTGGCAGCATATGTTTAAATATAATTCTAAATGTGTTAGCTCCCATTGCTTTGGCTGCGCTTACAAATTCTTTGTTTTTCAATGAGAGAAATTCGCCTCTAACAACCCTGGCATATCCTACCCAATTAACTATTCCTATTGCCAGCATTATATTAAATAAACTGGCTCCTAAAACTGCCACCAGGGCTATAGCCAGTAAGATACTTGGAAAAGCCAGTAATACATCAACTATTCTCATTATTATTCCATCTACATAACCACCATAATATCCGGCTAATGTTCCAAAGATAACCCCCAGCAAACCTGAAATGCCAACTGCTATAATGCCAACTAACAAGGAAATTCTGGTACCATAAATTATTCTTGTTAGAATGTCCCTGCCCATTCTATCAGTTCCTAATAAATGTTGAGATGATGGTGGCTGTAATGTTGCCCCTAAGTTTATCTCATTAGGATCATAGGGACTAATAATAGGAGCAAATATAGCAACTCCAATAATTAATATAATAAGCCCTAAAGATATTTTTACCCTTGTATTGTTTTTTAATTGCCTTATAACTCTGGCTGATGCTGTATTATTAGCCATATTATAATTCACTCCTTTTAATCATAACGGATCTGGGGATCAATGAACCCATAAACCAGATCTATAATTAGATTTGCTATTAAAACTGTTACTGCCACTAATAAAACTGATGCCTGAACTACTAAATAGTCCCGTCTAAAAATTGAATCAACCATTAAACGTCCCAGACCTGGTCTTGCAAAAACAATCTCAGTTATAACTGAGCCACTTAATATAAAGCCTAATCTCAGACCAATGATTGTTAAGACCGGTAATATTGCATTTTTAAGGGCATGTTTAAAAGTGACGGTTCTCTCCATTAAACCTTTAGCTCTAGCAGTTCTAATGTAATCTTTATTTATAACTTCTAACATACTGGATCGGATAAGCCTGGTAGCCAGTGCAGCTCCAGCAGTACCAACAGTAATCGCTGGCAAAACCAAATGTCTCCAGGTGCCAACACCTGTAGCTGGTAGAACTCTAAACCTTAGCGCAAAGACTAACATTAACATCATACCTAACCAGAAATTAGGCATTGAAATACCTATTAGAGCAAAAACCATACTGAAATCATCTATAAATGTATTTCTTTTTATTGCAGATATAATTCCTGCAGGAAATGCAATCAAATAAGAAACAATGAAACCAGCTAAACTCAAATTAATTGTAAAACCAACCCTGGCTTTTATAAGGTTAATTACTGGTTCATTATAATGTATTGAGCGACCAAAATTACCTTGTAGAGAATTCCTAACAAAATTAAAGTACTGAATATGTATCGGATCATTTAATCCAAGGTTGTCACGCATGACTTCAATTTGTGCTGGCTGAGCAAAATCTCCAAGCATTATTTGTACAGGATCGCCTGGTGTAAGATGCATCAAAGAAAAAACAATTAAAGATACACCCAATAAGATAGGTATCATTAATAAAATTCTTCTAATAATATACTTGGACATGGTTGACCTCCTAAAAAAGTGGGGAGGATTAACCTCCCCTATTCTTAATATATTCTTATCGAAAAACTTTAATCTACAATTCTAACATTTTTTAACTGTTTTAATATAGTTACTGGATAAGGAGCAGCCTCAAATCCTTCAAGGTGATCTCTGTAAGCATAAGAATCTTCTTCTGAATATAAGAAAATCATTGGAAGATCTTCTGTTAGGACCTCATAAAGATCATGATAAATAGCCTTTCTTTCTTCTTCATCTACCTCTTCTCTTCCCTGAATTAATAACTCATCAGCTTTTTCATTTGAGTAATACATTCTATTTGAACCACCCTGTGGAGGAGTCATATCAGAATGGAAAAACCAATATGCATCAGGATCAATAATTCCATACCATCCTAATAAATATATTTCAGCATCTCCTTCTACAACATCATCGTAAAATGTACCCCATTCTAATAATTCAATTTCAACATCAATTCCAACAGAACTCATCATCTGTTGCATGATTTGAGCAAGTTCTTGCCGGCCTTCACTTGTTTTTATAGTAACAGTTTCTCCATCATAATCACCTTCAGCCAGCATCTCTTGAGCTCTATCCATATCATATTCATATTGATTTATCGCTGTACTATCAGAAAATTCTTCTACCCATGGATGACTCCCTGGAAGAGGTACATGAGTTCTTGTGCCATGAAAATGTTCAGCAATACTGTCTTTATCTAAAGAATAAGCTATCGCTTTTCTTAAATATTTATTATCTACTGGTTTATTTGTCACATTAAAACCAATATAATTATAATTTGTTCCAGCAATAGAAGCAAGATTAATTGAGTCATCATCTTCTATAATTGGAAGGTCATCCTCGCTGACTGACATTAATACATCAAGAACACCAGTCTCTAGTTCAATCACAGCAGCTGCACTTTCAGGAATAATTCTATACTCTACACTATCAATATTTGGACGACCTTCAAAATAATCATCATTGGCAACTAATACAGTCTTCTCATCGATTTCTCTTGATTCAAACATAAATGGACCAGTACCAACTGGATTAGCTTCAAAATCATCTTTATTGTTTTCTGCTAGATGCTTTGGAACTATTCCTGTATTCATGTTAACCAGAAATGGTGCGTGCGGCGCTTCCAATTGAAAAGATATTGTATATTCATCAATAATCTCGATACCTTCAACTGAATCTGTTTCCCCTTCATTAAATTCTTCAGCACCAATAATATTTAAGTAATTACCAGCTTTTGGAGAGCTTTTATCTGGGTCAAGCATTGATTCATAAGTGTATTTAACATCTTCCGCAGTTAGTTCAGTACCATCATGAAAATATACACCTTCTTTTAAATGAAAAACATATTCAGAATCTGATGGCATTTCAAACTCTGCTAAGTCTGGCTGATATTCCAAATTTTTATCTAATTTCAAAAGACCATTAAAAATCTGAGATGATACATACATACCACTTGCAGTTGTTACATACCTTGGGTCTAAAGCATTACCATCTGAACCCATCCCTATTACAATACTATCTTCTTCTCCATTCTCGGCAAAAGCAACCATCGATGACGTTAATACTACTGCTAAAATTAAAATAAAAATCACTGATTTTCTCATTAACTATTACCTCCTATATTTTTCTTTAATTTAATCTACTTAACTATTAGTATTTAGGGATTTCACCTCCTTGGAATAATAAGTCTATTTTTATTTTAATATCGGGAATACTTCATCTAATGATTTAACCAAATAATCTGGATAAATCAAATCTTCTTCATATTCCCATTTATTTAATGAAAGCTCTTTATCGAGCTTATCATTTATTAGCTCTTTAGCAATTTTGGATTTTGTTCTTTCAGAAGGTGAAAGGCTTAATAAATCTTCTGATAATTCTCTGAAAACTAAAATTGAAGTCGCAGATAATTTATTGGCTCCATAAACATCCATTAAAGGAGAATCACCAATATGAATCCAGTTATCAGTTTCTGTTAATTGAGATTTAAAGATCTTACTTTGAGGTTTAACCGCCTGAGCTCTATCAGTCGTTATGATCTCAGAAAAATATTCATCTATACCAAGAGCTTCTAAGACAGGGTATTGATATTTATAATACCCATTTGTCACTACATAAAGCTCTATATTAGCTTCTTGCAGTTTATTAAGAAGCTCTTTTCCATCCTGATAAAGATGAATATAAGGTTTTTTAAGATACTTTTTTATCAATTTAGAAATATCAATTTGACCAGGAACTCTTAAATCATTTGCTACTGTCTGAATAATATCATCCCAGTCATAGGCAGTATATAAATGAGCTTTAATTCTCTTTCTGAATTCATATTTAATATTTTTCCAAATTATTTCTTCTTTTATTAATTGATCATGATGATTTTCATACTGTCTTTTTAATTCACTTTTTATATAAGGAAATAAACCTTTACTAAAAGGATTTTCCATAAGAACACCGTCTAAATCAAAGCTTATAATCATTATTCTAACTCCTTAAATTTCAAGATTGACTAAAGCTTGTTGCAATTTTTTAATTAATATCATAATATATATTTTAATAATAAATTTTAGTTTTTGAAAATAAAATACATTAATCTTACATGAACCAGCTCATCCAATTATACTGCGTAAATCTCCTTGACTCTCATCCAATAAATTTTTTGCTTCTGCCAGATCACACCCCCTCTTTATCATTATGATTGCTTCTTTTACCTGATAATCTGCAGCTTTTAAAATTTCATCAGCTTCTTTATTATCTATACCGGTAATTTCAGTAACAATTCCTCTGGCCCTCTCTCTTAATTTGGCATTGGTCGCTTTTAAATCCACCATTAAATTATTATAAACTTTGCCCAGTCGAATCATTACTGTTGTTGATATTGTATTAAGGATCATCTTCTGAGCTGTTCCTGCTTTCAGGCGGGTAGAGCCTGTCAAAACTTCAGGCCCAACAACAGCCCTGATTTTATGATCAACATTTTCAGCCAGCTCTGAATTATAATTACAAACCACCGCTCCAGTTAAAGCACCTAATTTTCTGGCAGTTTTTACAGCGCCAATAACATATGGCGTACTTCCACTGGCCGCAATCCCAATCACTGTATCCAATTCATTAACATTATGTTCTTTTATAGCCTCTTTTCCTTTAGCCTGGCTATCCTCTATACCTTCTTTTGCTCTAAACATTGCATCTTCGCCACCAGCTAAAATCCCAACAACTCTGCCTGGTTCCAGACTAAAAGTTGGAACACATTCAACAGCATCTATGATACCCAGACGGCCACTGGTACCTGCCCCAACATATATAATTCTTCCACCTTTGCGCATCCTGGGCACTATAGCCTCTACTAACCCTGTTATCTCTGGAATAGTTTCTGCCACCGAGTGAGCAACAGTTGCGTCTTCTTCATTAATCAGTTTGATTATTTCAGATGTCGATTTAGTATCAAGCTCCTCGCTGGCCGGGTTTCTTGTTTCAGTAATCTTCATATTCAGATTGTCATTCATTTAAAATACCTCCATTAAAATCTCGTCTAATATACATATTCTACACCAGAATAAAAAATCCTTTTTTTATTTTCATAATTTAATAAAAATATTTTATTATTAGTTTAAACCCATTACTAATACCTAAAATAAAAAAGCTGTCAGGCAATTAATCGGCCCAACAGTCTTTAGATATAATCAATATTAAACTTTATTTCTCAGAATGGAGCTCTACAATATCTTCATCCTCAAGCACAAAATCCTGAGCAACAGGCTGACCAGGAAATCTTGAAGAACCCCAGACACAGGCTTTTTTAAGATTTTCAGCAAAATCTTTATGAACCGCCCTGGCAAACTCAATTAAAGTAGTGCCCCGGGGCATTACAAAGGGACTATCCTTATCAGGCTCCCGTCCAGGCGCTTTACTATATATTCTGATTACGCCCAGTTGATTAAAAAATAGTTCAGGCAATCTCTCAACCCCTTTATCTTCAGGAACTGACACCAGCTCAAATTCAATCTCAGGATAAAATTCTTTTATTACATCAAGATTATCCTCTGCATCAGAATGGTCTATACCTGTAGCTATAAAAATTATATCCTCCCTGGTAAATGCTTTAACTCCCTCTGGAATATCTTCTGGCTCCCGCATTATTCTCTTAGACTTAAGAAATTCTATTGCTCCATCAAGCTGCTCAAGACATTTTGAAGATGCTAAAGATATTAAAACTACTGGAAGATCAGCTCTCTGAATTGCGCTGATCATTGGCCCAGGAACATCTTCAGGCACCAGTGGCGGTGTATCAATAACCTGTATCTGAATATTTTCATATGGAACCATCCCGGCAACAGGCAGTGATGTTGAAAATGGATAATTTGCCACAGTCACTTTAGCATTACTTAAAGCTCCAAGCAATGATGATTTACCGGTGTTTGGATACCCGAGCAAAATTAACTGACCTGCTCCTTCCGGGTCAATTTTATAGGGATTATAAGTTGATTTACTCTCTGATTTCTTTTCTTTCTCATCTTTTAGTTTTGATATCCTCTTTTTCAAATCTGCCTGCAACTTTTCTGTACCCTTATGTTTAGGCATTATAGCTAGCATTTCATTTAATGCTGCTATTTTTTCTCCAGGGGTTGAAGCTGAACGATATTCCTCCTCGGCCTCATAATACTGAGGAGGTAAATTAGCTGGCATAAAAAACACCTCCAATTAATATATCTTAATCTCATAAATTAACTACTTTAATAATTTATATTATTCCACCTTAAACCTCTATTTATTAACCTCTATTAATATAATTAAACGAAATATCCTAAAAACCTCCTTACAAATATAAAAGATGTGAAAAATTTAAAGAATTAAACGTCTAAAAAAAGGATTTTCAAGATTTATAATGAATTATAATAGTGGCCGGGTATCAATATTGAGTTTATATACATTTTTAAGATTAGCTTATAGCAAAACGAGCTTAGCCTACCTTCGTCAGATCTCTTAGCTTAGAGATATACAACACGAAGGGGGTTAATACTAATGAAAAAATTATATATAGCTATTACAACCGCTATGATCGTATTCGGTAGTGCCGTTCAGGTACTAGCTGATACAACTCACTGGGGCTAAATATAAATAAATTTACCCGGCCATTCTATATTGAAAGCGAGGTTTATTATATTATGAATAAAAAGGTTAAAATATATTTATCTTTTATTTATATATTTACTGCTATTCTAATAATTTCATTAGCTTTTAAAGAACAAGATATTCCAAATATATATAACTTATTGTTATTTGCAGTTTTATTTTTCATTTCCCATAATGCCAGCATATTTTTAATGTCTGGTCCAAAAATATTTACATCAATTAAACTTCCAATAATTTTGCCTGGAATAGCAATAATTGGGCCATTTTGGATAGGCTTATTATCTTTAGTTTTTTTAACTGAAATCAAAAATAATAAAAGATTCATTTGGTATAAATCTTTATTTAATAGATTCAATATATTTATTTCAATAATAATTTCTGGAGAAGTTTTTTTAATAACCGAAACATTCATCAATTCAGATTTTGTTTTTATAAGCTTTTTGTTTGCTGCTATAGCTTATTATTTAGTTAATAATATTTTAGTTTACATAGTATTAAAACTCTCTAAAGACACGAGTCCAGAGAGTATAATAAAATATTTTTCTTTATTAATTAAAAATGTATTTGTTTCATATGCTTTTGCAATTATATTATATACTGGTTACTTGAATTTTGGTAGTATATTTTTATTTCTTTCACTAATATTAATTTACATAATTAAAGACTTCTTCTATTCTAAACTCCAGCAGATGAATACTGTTACCCAGGTAGTTGAAAGTTTCCTTAAAGTAATTGACTCTAAAGATGATTATACAGAGGGACACTGCGAAAGGGTCTCTGAATATGCAGGTATCCTCTGTCGAAAAGCCGGTTTAAAACATGATCAGATAGAAAAAATAGTTAATATGGCAAAAATCCATGATATCGGTAAGATAAGTGTCCCTGATGAAATCTTAAAAAGTTCAGGTAGTTTAACAGATAAAGAATATGCAGAAATGAAAAAACATAGCCAGTATGGTTATGAGATTTTAGAGGATCTGGATATATTCAAAGAGGATTTAGATATCATTAAACATCATCACGAGAGATATGACGGTAATGGATATCCTGATGGTTTATCCGGTAAAGAAATCCCTGTTGGCTCAAGGATTCTTGCTATTTGCGATGCCTATGATGTTATGTCTACAGGTAGAGTTTATAAACCTGCCTTAACTAAAAAAGAAATTATAGCAGAATTCGAAAAATATTCAGGCAAACAATTTGATCCTGATTATGCTGAAATGATGATTGAATTAATAATAGAAGAGCAAATTGGAGGGATAATGACAGATGAAAAAGTTAAAAAAGCAAATTGAATCTATCGATGGAGTTATTTCCTGCAGATTAACTGGCGAAGATAACCTTGATGAGGTCCATATTATATCAGATGATACAAGGATGCCCAAAAGAATAGTCAGGGATATAGAAACTATTGTGTTAGTTGAAACCGGCGAGGAGTTAAATCATAAAAAAATCAGTATTGCTTCACTTAATAATTATAGTGACAGTAACAATGAAAGAGCGATAGAATTAATTAGTGTTTATCATGAAAATAATAGACCTATCTGCAATTACAAATTCAAAATCGGCAATGAAATGAAAAATGAATCTATTGAAGGCTCAAATGTCGAAGGGATTGCCTGGTTATCAGCTAAAGGAATGATAGAGGTCATAGAAAAGTATGAATTAATTAATGGCAATATTCAGATGGAAAACGTCTGTCTGACAGGCAAAGATGGCAATGCCGTCTTGGTTGAACTTCAGATCTTTTTAGGCAGAAATTTTCAGAGTGGCCAGAAATTATTAGGGGCTGTTTATATCAACAATAACCTTCCCCTTGCAGCGGCAAAAGCAGCACTTAAAGCCTTAAATAGACAGATTAATTATTCTGAACAATTGTAATCGGCTACCTTTCTAAAGCATCTCTTTTAATTAAAAAGATAACAAATATTAAATATAGCGCCATCAGAAAATAGTTGCCACCCTCAGGAAACTGAAATACCTCCTCAGTAAAATAATATGTAAAATTAAATAAAATAACTGCCAGCAAACTTCTGCCTGTCCTATTATAAATCCAGGTAAGCATAATTGCAAGAATTAAGATATTTAACTGATAAAACCAGAATTGCATAGAAATGATCGACATTGCAGAATGGCTTGTGCCTTCTATTAAATACAAAGGAAGACGCCAGATAATCATCGCCAGCCCAACTATAAGCCCTGATTTAACTGCTGACCATCCAGACTGGAGTTCATATAGGGCAATACCTCTCCAGGCCAGCTCTTCATATATTGCAGGAATTAACAACAACAGAATAAAAACTGGACCAAAATTAAACAAGCTATCAAATGATATCTGGGACAGATAGGATATCTCATTATTTAATACAAGGTTGCTAAACCCGGCTGTAATGAAATTAAATATAAATGGAAATATTATAATAAACACAGCCCATTTGATCGAAAATTTTCTGCTGGTAAATAACTCTTTTTGAATTCTATTTCTGCTCCTGGAGCTATAATTTACAAAAATAAATATTAAAGCAGCAGCTATTAGCAAAAACCTCCCTAACAAATAAGAGCCCATTACAAAATTACTCTCCACCATTGACTCCTGACTGAGAGCTCCTGGCAACCAACCCAACCAGCTTAAAACAATAGCCAGCCTGATAAAACCCATCCCCCGCTTTAGACCAATTGCATTTTGATTGAACTGGTTATTTCCATTCACAATTACAACCTCCAATTTCAATAGTTATTATATCTATAATTCACTATTAATTGAATTTATCCTGCAAAAAACCTCTGCTAAATCTGGCAGAGGTTATATTAGTTAATATTGCAATTTAATTTGATCTGTTACGGGCCAGACCGACACCTGGATTTTCATTACTGATAAATGAAACAAAGGGCTTATAAATTAATACTGTTAAAACTCCATTTAACCCACCTTTAAGCAGATTAAATGGTATTATTGATGGAACAATCATGCCCCTCACCACATCTGACGGTATCCCCCAAAAATGGACAGTAAAAAATAAGTTAGCAGGTATCATGACAATAGTCATTGCAATCACTCCAAGTGCCAGGCCTAAAATACCTCCTGCATATGTTCTGTGATGCTTATATATCAGCCCGGCTACTATAGCCAGTGTTCCACTGGAAATCACATGCATAATAAATCCAACCCAGCCACTGGCCGAGCTAACAGTTACAGCCTGCAGAAAGGCCACAACCACAGCAACAAAGAAACCTGATACCGGGCCATATAAAAAGGCGGCCATCAAAATTGGAACATCAGCCGGTTCATATTCTAAAAAAGGTGCCGATGGTATTATTGGAAAACGGATAATTGATAATAATATTACCCCTAATGCTGCAAGAACAGCAAGTCTAACCATTTTTTGAGTCGATGAATTCATATTAAAATTTCCTCCTAAAAATAAATAATCCCTGGATTATATCCCAGGGTTCAATAACCTTCTCCTATCCGGACTATACCGTCGGTTCTGGAATTACACCAGATCTGCTTTTTAAAAAAGCTCGTGGACTTTACCACCGGTCAGGAATTACACCCTGCCCTGAAGATTTATATTCAATTCTAATACCTACTTTATCATTGCCGATCTATTTTGTCAAGAAATTTGTAATCCAGTTTACATACATACCCCTACAGGGGTATTATAATGTAATTAGACTACCCTCAAGGGGTATCTACAAAAGGAGGAAAAATCAATGCAAGCATTATACGTAATTATGGCTATATTATTAATAATTTCATTCTTTTTTGACAGAGAAAAAACAATAAAATCTATTAACAGAGGCAAAAATAAGTTTATGAAAATCCTGCCAGGCTATTTAAAATTACTGGTTATCATCTCACTGGTATTACTATTTTCTGAAGATTTAATAGTCGAATATTTAGGTAATCAAAATATTATTCTCGGTAGTATAATGGGCTTAATCATCGGTTCAATAACAATGATGCCAGGCTTTATAGCCTATCCTCTGGCCGGAGTTCTATTATCAAGAGGAGTTAGCTTTATGGTTATTGCAGCATTTGTAACCACTTTAAAAATGGTTGGTATTGTAACCTATCCAGTAGAAAAAGAATATATGGGGGCCAAAGCTACAATTTATAGAAATATTGCAAGTTTAATCATTGCAGCTATTATAACAATATCTATGGGCTTATTTTATGGAGAGGTGTTATTCTAAAATGAAAAAGAAAAAAACTAACAATACATCTAATTATATTATTTTTGGAGCTTTCATTGGATTTCTTATCATTTCAAGAATTATCAATTTCGAACTTGGCATTGAAATGGGAGAAAATTTCTGGATTTTCGCCAGAGATATGATTCTAATCCTGCCACCGGCATTTGTAATTATTGGTTTATTTGAAATCTGGGTAGATAGAGAAACCATTGAGAATAACTTTGGAGAATCTTCTGGAATTAAAAAGCATATCTATGCAATCCTGTTAGCAGCTACAACTGTCGGCGGAACATTTGTTGCCTTTCCTGTTGCTAATTCACTTTATCATAAAGGGGCAGATTATAGTTCAATATTCACCTATATAACATCAGCCTCATTAGTTATGATTCCAATGAGTATTATGGAAGCTTCAATACTTGGATTGCAATTCACATTAATAAGAATTGGCATATCTCTACCCCTTGTTGTTATCAGCTCAATAATATTAGCATCATTATTTCAGCAATACCATTATCACTTACCAAGCGATGTTTAGTTTAAACTCTGCTTCTTAAATATTCAAGTATATCTAAAGGCATAGTCCTGCCTTCAGGAATTCTTTCTTCAAAGTTTTCCCTGGAATAAAAACTATTAAGAGCTTTTTCAAAATCCTGGTTAAATTCACCATCAACAGGTCCATCATATAAACCAAAGTCCACCAATAATTCCTGAACTTCAATCAATTGCTGGCCCTTTAGCTCGACATGATCCACATCACTTTCTAGAAAATATAAGTAGAAAAGATCCAATAAGCCGGCCAGCTTTTCTATTGGTTCAGGATGATCATCAACCCTTAAATCAATATATTTGTCAGTTAATCCACCATAACCGCCATTCTCCTTATATACAAGCAGAGCTGCTGCCTGCTGGCCTCTTGAATCTCCTCCAGCCGCCTGACCTGCCTCTAAAGCTTTTAATAATCTATCAGCAAGGCGACCCTCCGTTTTTTCAAAGGTCTTTGCCATCTCTTCAACTGTTTCTTTATTAACTAGAATATTACCCTGAACTGCAAAATTTTCTCCAGTTAAACCTCCGGCCCAATCAAGACATTCATCACCAGTAAAATTTGCTGACCGGCCCTTAATATCAACTATACCTAATTGCCGGTGTCTGGAACCATCATCCTGTTCAGTTAAAATTTCAATGACCTCTGATGGTGAATGACCCTTTTCCAGTAATTCTATTCCATCCGGTCCATAGGCTGGATTAGCAAGAGCCTGTGTTGCAATCGCTCCAACCCCGGCTTTAATATATGGTACAATAGCACCTGCAGCTAAAAATTTAGACTGTACCGCAACTCCAAGTTCTTCTGTCTCTGGATCAAACCCAATAATTGAAAATGTAGAAGTCTTTTTAGTTTTCATTAGTCTTCACCTCTATTTAGGAATTTTAAATTATAACCTCTTTGCAGCTAAAGTCCAGTTTCGATCCACCTTTGATACGCTATCCCTCCTACATCAACTCTACACCAACACTACTATAATGGTATTAAAGTCGATTATCAGTAATACTAATTTATGTTTTAAAAATGAAAGACTAACTGCAGCTTTAAATACAGTTAGTCCCTTAATTTTTTAATCAAATCTATTTGATTTTGATTTAGCCGCATTAATCCTGCTCACAGCCCTATCTAAAGCAGCCTCAGCACGGGCCTGGTCAAGTTTAGATTTTTCTTCTCTTAACCTTCTTTCAGCACGTTCTTTAGCCTTTTCTGCTCTTTGCAGATCGATTTCCTCAGGCAATTCTGCTGTTCTAACAATTAAATTAATTTTATCAGGTTTAACTTCTAAAAACCCATCACTGATAGGTATCGGAATTTCTTTATCATCTTTTTTTACCCTGACAACAGAATTTTCCAGAGCAGTCACAAGAGGTGTATGGCCTGGCATAATACCAATATTTCCATCAATAGCTCTTGCTATTAGCATATCTATTTCATTACTATATACAACTCTTCTAGGAGTCGTTATATCCAATTGAACTTTAGCCATAATTAATCACCGGCTTCCAGTTTTTTCGCTTTCTCGACAACCTCGTCAATTCCACCAACCATATAGAAGGCTTCTTCAGGCTTATCATCATGTTTACCATCCAGTATCTCTTTGAAGCCCTTAATAGTTTCTTCTAGTGGAACATATTTACCAGGAACATTGGTAAACTGCTCAGCAACAAAGAATGGCTGAGATAAGAACCTCTCAAGCCTTCTTGCTCTATTTACAACAACCTTATCCTCTTCAGATAATTCTTCCATACCAAGAATAGCTATTATATCCTGAAGATCATTATACTGCTGTAAAATTTCCTGTACCTGTCTTGCAACATCATAGTGTTCCTGGCCAATTATTCTCGGCTCCAGGATCTGAGATGTTGAATCAAGGGGATCAACAGCTGGATAAATACCTTTCTCTGAAATTGAACGGGATAAAACAGTTGTTGAATCTAAATGAGCAAAGGTTGTTGCAGGAGCAGGGTCAGTTAAGTCATCTGCCGGAACATAAATAGCCTGAACAGATGTAATTGAGCCTTTCTTAGTTGAAGTAATCCTCTCCTGTAAAGCACCGACATCTTGAGCTAAAGTTGGCTGATAACCTACCTCTGAGGGCATTCTGCCTAATAGCGCAGAAACCTCCTGACCTGCCTGGATGAAACGGAATATGTTATCAATGAAAAGCAGAACATCCTGACCTTCCTGATCTCTGAAATATTCAGCCATTGTCAGACCAGTTAGACCAACTCTCATTCTAGCTCCTGGTGGCTCATTCATCTGACCAAATACCAGGGCAACTTTATCCAAAATATCAGCTTCCTGGAATTCACGATAAAGATCATTACCTTCTCTAGTTCTTTCACCTACACCAGAGAATACTGAATAACCGCCATGCTCAATAGCAATATTATTAATTAATTCCTGAATTAATACTGTTTTACCTACACCAGCACCACCAAATAGTCCAACTTTACCACCTCTTGAATAAGGGGCCAGCAGATCAATAACTTTTATTCCTGTTTCAAATACTTCTGTACTGGTAGCCTGTTGGTCATATGCTGGTGGATCTCTATGAATTGGATGATTCTCAACAGCATCTACTTCACCCTGTTCATCAATAGTTTCACCTAAAACATTAAAGATTCTACCTAAAACTTCATCTCCAACTGGAACAGTAATTGGTGCATCCTGGTCAATTGACTTCATCCCCCGGACAAGCCCTTCCGTTGAATCCATCGCAACTGCACGAACCCTATTATCTCCGAGTTGCTGCATAACTTCACAGGTTAAATCTATATCCTTTTCTTCATCTATAATTTTAACTGCATTATAGATATTAGGTAATTTTCCAGGTGGAAATTCCATATCTACAACCGGTCCAATAACCTGAATTACCTTGCCGGTATCATTCTGATTACTCACGCTAAATTCCTCCTTTGTTACAACTAAAAATAAATTTTCTATTTTTGATCAAAATTATTTAAGCGCTTCTGCTCCACTTACTATTTCGTTAATCTCTTTTGTAATAGCTGACTGTCTTGCTCTATTATATGACAGAGTCAGATCATCTATCATCTCTGTAGCATTTTCAGTTGCAGAGTCCATAGCTGTCATTCTAGCTCCAAACTCACTAGCTTTTGATTCTAGTAATGCAGCAAAAATAATATTATTTAAATACTGAGGTAATAATTCATCTAAAACTTCCTGGGTTGATGGCTCATATAAATAATCAACCTGGCGATCTTTTTCAATTTTCTCTCCTTCATTGTTTTCCTCAGCAACTGTTTTCATTTCGCCCCGTTTTCCTGGAGGTATAACAGGCAATAAGGGGAGTTCATAAACAGTTTGATTTAATGGAGAATCAAAGTGGGTATATATTAACCTAACCTCGTTGATTTCCTCTTCCATGTAGGGATTTAAAATATCATCAGTAATTGAGCGGGCAAACCAGAAATCTGGATAATCATCAATATTAACATATTTAGTTAGTATATCCTGATCACTTCTTAAAAAATGCTTATACCCCTTTTTCCCAATTGGAATTATAGGGCCTGGATTCTTCGAAAGTGAACGATCAGCCTGTTTTAGCACTCTTGAATTATAAGCACCACATAAACCTCTATCTCCAGTTACAACAATATATAAGGCCAAATCTTTAGCAGAATCTGGAGCTTTCAAAAGAGGATGGTCTTCTGTTTCCTCAGTATTTTTAACAATATCTTCTAATATTTCACGGGTCCGATTAAAAAATGGTCTGGCTGATTCTGCTTTATCTTGAGCATTACGCAATTTAGCAGCTGCAACCATTTTCATCGCCCTGGTAATCTTCTTAGTGTTTTCAACACTACTTATGCGTCTTTTAATATCGCGCATCGATTCCATAACTTACTCACCTCTATTCTCTAACTCAATAATTAACCTGCTAATTCATCATCTGACTCTTCAATCTCATCAACATCGCCTACAATGCTTTCTTCTTTAATTGAGAAAGTTTCAGCAAATTCAGCAATAACCTCTTTTAACTTCTCCTCAATTTCATCTGTCATCTTACCTACCTCAACAATATCATCAAGAAGATCGTTATAACTTGAGCGGCAATAAGATAATAATTCTTTCTCGAAACGACGGATATTACTTACTGGAATATCATCTAAATAACCATTGGTTACAGCATATATTATAACTACCTGTTCAGCAACAGGCATCGGTTGATTTTCATTCTGCTTAAGAACTTCTACAATTCTTTCACCCCGGGCCAGTCGTCTCTGTGTAGATTGATCAAGATCTGATCCGAACTGAGAGAAGGCCTCTAATTCACGATACTGTGATAAATCAAGTCTTAAAGTACCAGCAACTTGTTTCATAGCTTTTATCTGAGCATCTCCACCTACACGAGATACTGAAATACCAACATTGATAGCCGGGCGTACACCTGAGAAGAACAACTCACTCTCAAGATATATCTGACCATCAGTAATTGAGATTACATTAGTCGGTATAAATGCTGAAACATCACCTGCCTGAGTTTCAATTATCGGCAGAGCAGTTAAAGAACCTCCACCATAATCAGGATTCAATTTAGCAGCTCTTTCTAATAGACGTGAATGTAGATAAAAGACATCTCCAGGATAAGCTTCGCGGCCTGGTGGTCTCCTTAATAATAGAGACATTGCTCGATAAGAATCAGCATGTTTGGATAAATCATCATAAACCACCAATACATCTTTACCTTGATCATACATAAAGTGTTCTCCCATAGCGCAGCCTGCATAAGGAGCTATGTAGCGCAGAGGTGCCGGTTCACTAGCAGTAGCAGATACAATAATTGTATAATCCATTGCACCTTCCCTGGCAAGCCTTTCTCTAAGTCTGGCGACATTAGATGCTTTCTGCCCAATTGACACATAAACACAAATTACATCGTTATCACGTTGATTTATAATTGTATCAACAGCAATAGCAGTCTTACCAGTCTGACGATCACCTATTATCAATTCGCGCTGGCCACGACCAATTGGAATCATTGAATCAATAGCTTTCAAACCAGTCTGTAATGGAACTTTAACAGGTTCACGGGTGATAACTCCTGGCGCTTTAAATTCAGTTGGCCGAGTCTTTTCAGTATCTATTTTACCTTTGCCATCTATTGGCTGACCTAATGAATTAACAACCCGTCCGAGCATATTTTCACCAACTGGAACTTCAATAACTTTTCCAGTTCTCTTTACTTCATCGCCTTCCTGGATTTTTCTCTCGTCACCAAGAATAACAATACCTACATTATCCTCTTCAAGATTTAAAGCCATACCATAAACTTCATTCGGAAACTCAACAAGTTCCATAGACATACAATCTTCTAGACCATAAACATGTGCTATACCATCACCGACATCTAAAACTGTTCCAACCCCGGTAGTTTTTAAATCACTACCATAATTTTCAATTTCATTCTTTATAATTGAACTGATTTCTTCCGGTCTGAGTTTCATTTCATTCCACCCCTAACTTGCTAACAGGTATTTGTTCTAATCTTTTTTGTAAATTTTCCAGTTCTGCTTTAATACTTCCATCAACCACTTTATCGCCTATCTTTATTCTAATACCACCGATTAAATCTTTATCTATTTCTGTATTTAATTCAACCTTATAATCTAATATATTAGCTAGTTTAATTCTGATCTGCTCAATTAAATCATCTGGCAATTCAATTGCTGCCTTAAGTTCTACCTCTAAAATTTTACTAAATTCTTTTAATCTTAACTCATAATCTCTGGCAATTGCATTTAAAGAGGTTATTCTTCTTTTGTCAATTAGTAGCTGACAAAATTGAGCAGTAAGTTCTGATATTTCATCTCCCATGATTTTAAAAAACACTTCTTTTTTCTTTTCAGATTCAATCCTGGGATGATAAAGCAGGTTCTTAAAATCTGATGATTCTTTTATAGTATCCCTTAAAAGTTGAAGATCGTTATTTACTTCTTCTATTTTTTCTTTTTCAGAGGCTAACTCAAATATTGCTTGCCCATACTTCCTGGCAATCTCATTCTCTATCATCCGACTTCACCTAGCCCTGAATCTTCTATATCTTTTAGATATTTATTCACTAATTCAATATGATCCTTCTCATCCAATTCTTCAGATAGGAACTTGCTTGCAACTTTCAATGAAAGACCGGCAACTTCCTGTCTTAGATCATCTACTGCTTCAGATTTAGCCTGTTCAATCTCAGCAAGATTCTTATCTTTAATCCTCTGGGCTTCTTCTTCGGCTGCTTCAATTATCTCTTCAGCTCTTTTATCACCCTGAGATTCAGCTTCTTCGATTATCTCCTGAGACTTTTTCCTTGCCTTTTTCAATTCAGCTTCTCTTTCTTCTTTTAATTTACGAGCTTTTTCTTTCTGTTCTCTAGCCTCTTTAAGATCATTTTTGATTTTAGATGACCTTTTATCTAACATTTCAGTTATAGGACCAAACAGAAATCTTTTTAATAGATACAATAACACCAGGAAATTAACTACTTCCCAGAGCATTGTTATATTAATATCTACCAACTCATGCTCACCTCCTGATTAATTTAAGCATAATATACTGGACTGGCTGACAGTATTTTGATTATATAATATATTATTATTATAAATGCATAGCCGGCCGCTATGGACCGGCTTATATTAATTAAATATTAGTTAGACAGCAATTGTAAAGATTAATACAATCGCAATAACCAGTGAGTAGATACCGGTTGATTCAGCAACTGCCTGACCTAAGAGCATTGTAGTAATTATATTACCTCTTGCTTCCGGCTGACGTGCAACTGATTCTACAGCTTTACCTGCAGCATAACCCTGACCAATACCAGGACCAATACCTGCAATCATTGCAAATCCAGCACCTAATAATGCAGCAGCTGTAATTATAGTATCAATAACTTCTGGAGAAAACTCAACCATTTTTAATTACCTCCTTTCTGGATATCAAATCAAAAATCTTATTCAAGCCAAGATTAACCATCCCTGGCAACTGCTATGTAAGCAATTGCTATCATTCCGAAAATTAAAGCCTGAACCGCTCCTACAAACAAATCAAACCAGGCATGGAGCGGAACTGGCATAACCCAGGGGGCAGCCTGATAAATTAATGTAATAATAATTCCTCCACCTACCATGTTACCGAATAGACGGAAAGAATGAGAAATCGGTTTAGCAAGTTCACTAACTACATTTAAAGGGAAGAGAATAAATACTGGTTCAGCAAATCCCTTAATATAACCTAGAACCCCATTTTCTTTCATGCCTTCATAATGACTAATTAAAAATACTACCAGTCCAAGTCCAAGAGTTGTATTTAAGTCAGCTGTTGGATTTTGAACTGCCGGGATAAAGCCGACGAGGTTTGATAGACCAATAAAGGCAAAAATTGTTCCAATAAAGGGTAACAATCTTCGACCATGGCCTGGAATCATCGGTTCTATTTGATCCAGTATAGCAGTCACAAAAAGCTCTGCGCCATTTTGAAGTCCAGTTGGAACCTCCTGCATATTTTTTGTGGCAGCCCATGCAATAATTATTAACGCAATGCAGACCACCCAGGCCCAGATTAAAGTATCAGTTATTGGTAGCATTTCATTACCAAATAAATAAGTGACCACCTGTGGTCCTGGATCCATCATAATAAAACCCCCTTCCTTTCTTTCTAACTTTTCTACTCATAACTATTATTCATCTTTCGTATAGTTCTGCCAGCCAGTTTTTACCATCTCTATAATAGCGGATCCGATAATTGTAAATTTAAGAATCAATAAACCTGTTGCTGCTCCTAAAAAGCTCAAGTTCTGATTATTAAAAGCAGTAAAAAGCACCACAAAATAAATAAAATAATTAACAAAACTTCGATTACGCATATATTTCTCAGCTTCAGCCTGGCCTAACTCAACTGCCTGTCGACTTTGAACAAGTTTCAATCTAAATAATAAAAGACTGACACTAATACCAAAAATCAGACCTAAAACAGCATCTAAGTCCTGGCTAACTGCTGCTGATCCTATTAAAAAAACTCCAACAATTAAAACCCTCTTTGTTAATATCTTAACAACTTTTGCCGGCTCTTCCGCAAAAAGATTATTCATTAGTTCAATGTCCCCTTAATGACCTGATAAACAGTATAAAAACCGGCTCCAACACCAACTACCAATCCAATAATTGAAAATACTGGATCTGTATTTAAACGCCCATCTATCCAGGCTCCTAAAAAATACCCAATACCTATTGAGACAACCATTAAAATCCCTATATATGTAAGCAGCCCCAGCGCTTTCATGATCTGACCTAAGTCATGCTTATTCATCATGTTTATCTCTCCCTATATAACTTCTGTACAAGTTACTAAAATCCTGCTTAATAATTTAAATCATAATTTTCAAAATGATTAAACTTTTATTCCTGATGGAGAGACCTGCCTTCCTTAGGAAGATCAACAGTAAATATTCCGAGACGATAACAACTATATAATAAAAATATAAATGACATGATGATTAATAACATTCCATTTTGAAAATTCAAGCCATTAACAACTATTGCAACAGCTCCAAGAACAGTACTCATAATATAGACAATTAAGACTGACTGTTTATGATTCCAGCCAAGGGCCAGCAATCTATGATGTAAATGCCCGTGGTCAGCTCTAGCAATAGGTTTTTTATAATATACCCGTCTAATGATTGCAAAGGCCGTATCAAATATTGGTATACCTAGAGCCAGCACAGGAACGAATAAGGTCATAGCTGCCGCACTTTTTAATGCACCAATTATTGAAACTGATGCCAGAATAAAACCAATCATCATTGCTCCACCATCACCCATAAAGATTCTAGCCGGATAAAAATTAAATCGGAGAAATCCCAGGGCACTACCTGCTAAGGCGGCTGTCAAAACTGCCGTTATAAATTGCCCCTCCTGAAGACTAACGATAAATAAAGTTGCTGCAGCAATAATAGAAACACCAGCTGCCAGACCATCCAGACCATCAATTAAGTTAACTGTATTG
This sequence comes from Halonatronomonas betaini, assembly GCF_015666175.1. Lineage (NCBI taxonomy): Bacteria > Bacillati > Bacillota > Clostridia > Halanaerobiales > Halarsenatibacteraceae > Halonatronomonas > Halonatronomonas betaini. The sequence goes on from NZ_JADPIE010000005.1 coordinate 146,019, forward strand.
GTTACTCCAACAATCCAGATAATTGTTACTGGTATAGCAAAAACGCCAAGATAAATCATAGAATCTGCAAAGGGGTTGCTTATAAATTCAATCGAAATACCAGAAAGAACAAGCACAACTGCTGCTAATAACTGACCAAATAATTTAACAGAGGGTCTTAATTCATATATATCATCAATTACTCCAATTAACATAATCAAGCTCCCACCAAAAATAATCCCAGTTCTATCTGCCGCTGGCTCACTACCAAATAATACTGCAGCAGTAAAGCCAAGATAGATTGCAATACCGCCAAGATTAGGAACTGGCCTTTTATTAACACGCCGTTTATCAGGCTTATCTACAGCCTCTAATTTAATAGCGAAACGACGAATTAATGGAGTACTTATATATGTAATTATCAACCCAATTAAAAATACTTTTATATAAAGAGACATTATAGATAACCCCTTATAAATTATTTAGTTCCATATAACCTGTCTCCAGCATCGCCTAAACCTGGGACAATATAAGCATGATCATTAAGCTTTTCATCAACTGCTGCTGTAAAAATATCAACATCTGGATGATCTTTCTGGACTCTTTCAATACCTTCAGGCGCTGCAACTAAACACATAAACTTAATTCCTCTGGGATTTCTATCTTTAATAAACTGCAGAGCTGCAGAAGCTGATCCCCCTGTAGCTAACATTGGATCCACAACTATAAGATCTCTCTCATTTATATCAGTAGGAAGTTTACAGTAATATTCCACTGGTTCTAATGTATCAGGATCTCTATAAAGCCCTATATGGCCAACTTTAGCTGTCGGTATAAGTTTTAGAACACCATCTAACATCCCTAGTCCTGCCCTTAAAATTGGAACAATCCCGAGTTTTTTACCGGCAATTTTATTTGCTTTCATAGTCTGTATTGGAGTCTCAATCTCAACTTCACGAATTGGCATATCCCTTGTCACCTCATATGCCATCAAGGTCGAGATTTCATCTGCTAATTCTCTAAATTCCTTTGGACCTGTTTCTTTACTTCTTAATAAAGTCAATTTATGCTGAATTAAAGGATGGTCAAAAGTAAAAACTTCACCCATTATTTCATCTCCTCTGCAATATTATCAATTTTGTCAACTCTTCTCTGATGACGTCCACCAGCATAATCTGTATTTAAATATGCCATTACAACATCTTTAGCCAGTTCAATTCCAATCACTCTGGAACCAAAAGTTAAGATATTTGCATTATTATGAGCTCTAGCCATTCTAGCAGAATAACCATCCTGACAGCGAGCAGCTCTTATACCTTTAACTTTATTGGCTGAAATAGCCATACCAATCCCGGTTCCACAGATTAAAATACCTAATTCTGAATCCCCATCTGCCACATTTTTAGAGGTTTTTTCAGCAAAATCAGGATAATCAACAGAATTTTCACTGTCTGTTCCAAAATCTTTTACCTGATATCCTTCATCTAATAACCAATCTTTTATATCTTCTTTCATTTTAAAACCAGCATGATCAGAACCAATTGCTATTTGCATCTTATTTCACTCCCTGTTAATTTTATTCGCCAATTATCTTCTATTTCCTGCTTATTTAACCAAAAACCTGGTTATTCTTTAGTCTCATTATCTATATTTATAACCTGACTGGCAGCTCTCATTAATCTATTCATTACCGCTTCCCCTAAACCAGAATCAGATATTTTTTCAACTAATAAAATATCAAATCCCTGATTATCCATATCTCTAAGTAAAGCAAACAGACGCCTGGCTATTATTTCTGGATTTACAAAACTACCCATTTCAAATATTTCAAAATTACCATCAGCACAATCACCGGTGGCTTTAAGTTCAGAACTGGCCAAAAGATCATTGATTTCTTCAGCAGTCTCTGTTGTTATTAAAAGTGCTCTTTTCCCTTTTGTTTTGCAAGCTTCTTCCCAGATTAACGAAGGTGAATTGCTAGCAAGCAAGATAACATCAGCCCTGGGTGAATAATGTTTATACTTTAAACCTGGAGATTTAGGAGAAGAATCTGGTTCAATATCATACTGTCTCTTGATTTTTCTACCTATAACTTCTTCAAGTTGATAAGCAGTAATTCCACCTGGCCTCAAAAGAACAGGTTCATCAGCAGTTAAATCAACGACTGTAGATTCTAAACCAACTGAACAGGAACCGCCATCAACTATTAATGGAATTTTATTATTTAAGTCTCTTAATACGTGATTTGCTCTAGTTGGACTGGGAAAGCCAGAAGAATTCGCGCTAGGAGCAGCCAGAATTAAGCCTGATCTTGAAAGAATTGCTTTAGTAACAGGGTGAGAGGGCATTCTAATAGCAACAGTATCCAGGCCAGCAGTAGTCTCAGAGGGTAGTTCTTCTTTTTTGGGTAGAATAATCGTTAACGGTCCTGGCCAGAACCTTGTAATTAATTCAAAGGCCAGGTCATTAATCGGCCTTGGTGTGACTCTATAAATATCTTTATGGTCAGCAATATGGACAATCAACGGATTATCATTAGGTCTACCCTTAGCTGCAAATATTTTAGAGACAGCATCTGGATTAAAGCAATCTCCAGCAAGTCCATAAACAGTCTCAGTTGGAATTGCAACAACCTCTCCCTGTTGAAGTAATCTGGTCGCCTTTATGACAGCCTCACTACCTAGTATATCAGCAGGAGACATATTAGAATCAACTTTTAATATTTCTGTTTTCACGAATTACCGCCCCCACAGCGCATAAAAACAAACCTGTCTTTTCCAGCTCCATCTTTTAATAGCTGAAATTCTCTCCAGCCATCAAGTTCTGAAAATAAATTTTCAATAAGTTTTCCCTGCTTATCACCAATCTCCAGAGCCAGCAAACCATTTTCCCTTAATAACTCCTTAGCCTGTGGTATCAATCTTTTATAAATGTCCAGCCCATCCTTGCCAGCATGGAGAGCTTCTTCTGGTTCTGATTTAACATCCTTATCAAGATTTTCATATTCTTTAGATGAAATGTAAGGAGGATTAGACACAACTAAATCAATTTCTCCTGCTTTTTTTGGCAATAATGGTTCAAGTAAATCCCCGTTTATTAATCCTGACCTCTGAGAGAGATCAAATTTTTTAATATTATCTCTAGCAACACGAATAGCCTGATCAGATATATCTATCCCAATTCCTTTAGCATCAGGGAGATAATACAAAAGACTTACTAGAATAGCCCCGCTACCAGTTCCAACATCAACTATTTTTCTGGATAAATCCGTTTCCCCTCTAACAATATCCAAAATTTTTTCAACTAACTCTTCAGTTTCAGGCCTGGGAATTAATACACCTGGTTCAACATGAAATTCCAACGACATAAACTCTTTCTTTTTAGTTAGATAACTAACAGGTGTCCCCTGGGCTCTCTTTTTCACCATTTTACGATATTTATTAATCTCCTCATCAGTCAAAGGATAATCAAATTTAACATAAAGCTTAACTCTTTCAGTATCTAAAAGATCAGCAAGCAAAACTTCTGCATCAAGCCTGGGACTGGATATATTCCTGGATTTAAAATATTCCTCTGTTTTATTTAATATTTCTTTAATATTCAAAGTCATTAAATCCAATCCCTTCTATATTCTAGAGTTTTTCTAGTTTCTTTTTCTTATCTTCATCAATCAATGGGTCAATTATCTGATCTATCTGCCCATCAAGGACATCATCTAACTGATGGATTGTCAGATTAATTCTATGGTCACTTACTCTACCCTGGGGGAAATTATAGGTTCTAATTTTTTCACTTCTATCACCGCTCCCCACCTGGCTTTTCCTGGCTTCAGCTCTCTCTTCCTGCTTTTCCTGCTCAATTTTCTCTCTAACCCTGGCCCGAAGAATCTTCATAGCCCGGGCTTTATTTTTATGCTGAGATTTTTCATCCTGACAGGAAACTGTGATATCCATTGGTACATGAGTTATTCTAACTGCTGAATCAGTTGTATTAACGCTCTGACCTCCTGGTCCACTTGAGCGGAAGAAATCAATTTTAAGATCATTTTCATCAATATCAATATCAACATCTTCAGCTTCTGGTAATACCGCCACTGTTGCAGTTGATGTATGGATCCGGCCACTGGATTCAGTAGATGGAACTCTCTGGACTCTATGAACTCCGCTTTCATATTTTAAGCGGCTATAAATAGAATCTCCTTCAACATTAAAGATTATCTCTTTAAAGCCTCCAACACCACTTTCAGATGAAGATAAAACCTCGACTTTCCAGCCCTGTTTTTCAGAATAGCGGGAATACATTCTATATAAGTCACCGGCAAATAAAGCAGCCTCATCTCCACCAGCACCTGATCTAATCTCCACAATAACATTTTTTTCGTCATCTGGATCATCAGGTATTAGCAATAATGGAAGTTCTTCAGCCAATTTTTCTAATTCAGGCTGGATCATTTCTAACTCTTCTTCTGCCAGTTCCTGCATTTCACTATCATCACTTAATTCTATCATCTCTTCAGCTTCTTCAGCCTGCTGTTTTAAATCTTTATATCTTTTATATTTATCAACTAACTTTTTAAGCCTGGCATGCTGACGGAGTAATTTTTGATATTTCTGGCTATCATTCATTACTTCCGGATCGCTTATCTTTTTACTCAATTTATCATAATCTTTAACTAAATCTTCAAATTTATCTTTAACTGTTTCTATATGCATAAATCACACCTCTTATTTACTCTCTTTAACTTCATGACAATGACGACATCGTGCCTCATAAACCTCTTTAGCCCCAACCATAATTACCGGGTCATCAAAGGCCGCTGGTTCACCATTGATTAAACGTTGAGTCCTGGTCGCAGGCTCACCACAGACAACACAAATGGCATGAAGTTTCTCAATATACTCAGATCTGGCCATCAGATCAGGTACCGGTCCAAATGGTTCGCCTCTAAAATCTCGATCCAAACCTGCTATAATGACTCTTTTGCCCTGATTAGCAAGTTTTTCGCAAACATTTACAATGTCCTTACTGAAAAACTGAATCTCATCAATTCCAACTACTTCTGTATTATCCTGTACTCTCTCCAAAATATCTTTTGGACGGTCTACAGCAATAGCTTCAATACTTGCCCCATTATGGGAAACAACATTAGACTTATCATACCTATCATCAAGACCAGGCTTGAAAACTTGAGCAGTATGTCCTGCTATATTAACCCGGCGAAGACGTCTAATCATCTCTTCACTTTTTCCGCAGTACATTGGTCCTGTAATTATTTCCAACCAGCCACTTTTGCTTATTTTATACATTCAGATGCCACCTTTATTAAGAATAATTTCCCAAAAAAAAAGCAGAGCATCTGCCCTGCCCTGCCATCAACAAAAATTACTCTTCATCTTCATCCTGTTCTCGACCATACTTTTTATTAAATCTTTCAACCCGTCCACCACGGCTTGCTTTACGCTGCTTTCCAGTATAGAATGGATGGCAATTAGAACATACCTCAACTCTTATTTCATCTTTAGTTGAAACTGTCTCATATTCTTCACCGCAAGCACAGTAAACGGTTACAGGGTCTGCTTTTGGATGTATATCTTCCTTCATCGAAAATCACCTCTTCCTTAATTTGCTTCAGTTAAATTGATTATATCACAGGCTTTTTTTGGTTGCAACCGGCTACAAAGTATTATTTAAACAATTAATTAGTGAAGTAATATATTCAGATAAAAGGCCCTCTGAAAGTCTTAATAACTTTCAGAGAGCTCTAATGTATTAATCCTATTTATTTTTGAACAATAACTCCGACACCATCAGGTATAACAGTTATCTCTGGTTTATCATTAGCAAGCAGACTTTCTGCCATCTTGATTGCCTCATCCATACTTTCAGCTTTATGCATATACATATCCTCTACCATCTTTTTAGGCGCTGCTGTTATCATAATAACCTCGAATCTATCCAGGATTCTGGCAAGTATCTGAGATTCCCATTGATCAGGAACAGTTTCAGTTCTATCCCTTGAGGCAATCTCATCCCTTATTTCTTTTATGCTTTCAGCTTCCAGAAATGTATTATAAAAAGCCTCGCCGCCATGGCCATCAGAACATTCTGCTGCTATTATAATTACTCCACCATCTTTGCAGGTAGCTTCTGCAGCTGTCATTCCCTTTACTGCCTGATAGATATTTTGATCGAGAGGATATCCACCATTAGTTGTGATTGCAATATCTGCCGGGACAGCCTCAACCCCTGCAAGTTCAGCAACAAAGTCAGTCCCCTGTTTATGAGCTGCTTTGAAATCCCCGGCAAAGGCATTTATTATTTCTTTATCTTCATTAATTGCAACATTTAAAATAAATGCCAGGCCAGCCTTTTCAGCTGCATAAACCATATCCTTATGCATCGGATTTCCCTCAATTATTCCGGTTCTGGCATTCGGATGGGCAATAAATTCACCACAATGATTGGCCAGAACAGTCTCTTTGCTTGCAACTCCAGGGAGAACACTCTTTCTACCACCTGAATATCCGGCAAAGAAATGGGGCTCAATAAAGCCCTCTGCTATAAGAAGGTCAGCTTCAACAGCATGATGGTTTAAGATCAATTTACCCCCAGAAGGCAGAGTTCCATAATCAACCATATCTTCATCATTAGTGCTCCTGTGCATGATTAACTTCTCATTTTTAACGACTTCCTCGCCAAATTTTTCTATCATCTCTGCCTCAGTGGAAGGTCTATGAAAACCAGTTGCTATTAAAAGTTTAATATTAGCATCTGAATTACCTTTTCTTATCTGTTCTAACATTGGTGGAATCATAAATTTACTGGGTACAGGTCTAGTATGATCGCTACAGATAATCACAACGTTATCTTTACCTTTAGCAAGTTCAGATAACCCTGGACTATCTATTGGATTGGCTAAAGCCTGATCAACAAGATCCTGCTGACCTTTATCAGGTTCAAACTGATTTGCCTTAGATGTTAATGTTGCTAACACCTGAGCATCTGGAAGAGCAAATTCCAATCCCGCTCTCCCATATGGAATTTTAAAATCCACTTAAAGTCACCTCCAACTAACTATTTATAAACCATTAATCTTCTAAATCGAATATTTTCCCTGGATTCATGATATTATTAGGATCAAAGCCCTTTTTGATCATTCTCATCAATCTTAATTCCTCACCAGAGACAGCGCTCTTAAAATACTTCTTTCTTTTAGAACCTATGCCATGTTCACCACTTAATGTACCTCCTAATTTATAGGTGACTTCATAAAGTTCTTTTAAACATTCATGTTCAATTTCATACCATTCTTCCATTGTATGATCCGGGTTTTTAACTAGAGTTGCATGTAAATTACCATCACCAGCATGTCCATAACAAGGAATTTGAATATCATACTTCTCACCAAGTCTTTGAAGCTCTGGAATCAAATCAGGAATGCTAGCAATCGGTACAGTAATATCTTCCAGGCTCTGTTCAGGACTAACTACCATAAATGCCTCAGCAATATTCCGTCTTACATTCCAGACCCGCTCACTGGTGGTATGATTGTCTGCAACATAAACTTCCTGGGCATTATTCTTTTCGCAAATCTCACCAATTTTAAAGTAATCCTTTTCAACCTGCTCTTCATCTGCACCATCAACTTCAATAAGCAGCATCGCTCCGCAATCTTCATAGGGAAGATGTTCATTAAGATATTCACAAGAGGTTTTAACTGCTAATTTATCCATAAATTCAATACCAGTCGGTATAATACCAGTCTCTGTCATAATCTTTGGCACTGTCGAAATAGCAGTCTTGGCATCATCAAATAAAACTAGCAGGGCCACTTCTTTTGTCGGCTTTGGTAATAACTTAATAGTTGCCTGCGTAACAATACCTAGAGTACCTTCAGAGCCAATCATTAATTTCTTGAGATCATAACCTGTTACATCCTTTACATTCTTCCCACCTAACTCAACAATCTCTCCATTTGGTAGAACAACTTCCATGCCCATAATATATCTACCGGTAACACCATATTTAACAGCTTTACCACCACCGGCATTCTCAGCTATATTACCACCAATAAAACAGGACTCTAAACTCATCGGATAACCGGCAAAGAATAGGCCTTCATCTTCTAAGTCCTCCTGGACATCATTGGTAATAACTCCAGCTTCAAGGACCATCATCATATTGCCAAAATCATATTCTATAACCTTATTCATGTTTTCCAGAGAAATTACAATACCGCCATGATCAGGAATTGCTCCACCAGATAATCCACTACCTGCCCCTCTTGGAGTCACTGGTATCAACTCTCTATTAGCTAATTTAACCAGGCTAGAAACTTCCTCAGTCGAATTAGGAAGCACAACAACTTCTGGAAAACTTGCATATTTCTCTTTAGGAGTCTCATCATGAGAATAAGCCTCAATCTTAGCTTCATCAGTTAATACATTCTTCTCGCCAACAATATCTACTAATTCTTTTAGAATATCTTCTGTAACAGGATTATACTTCAACCTTTTCAACCTCCTCTTGTAACCGTTCATTAATCATCGGTACCAGATCAAATAGATTACCTACAATTCCAATATCAGATACTTTAAAGATATCAGCATCTGGATCTTCATTGATCGCAATTATATGATCAGCTGTCTTCATACCTGCAAGATGTTGAATAGCTCCTGAAATACCGATAGCAATATAAAGATGCGGGGTAACAGTCTTTCCACTTAAACCGACCTGATGAGGATAAGAGATCCAGTCCATCTCAACAGCATCCCTGGAAGCACCTACTGCTCCGCCAAGAATATCTGCCATTTTCCAGATCATCTCAAAATTATCAGATTTTTTAAGTCCTTTTCCACCTGCTACAATTGTGTCAGCATCAACAATATTTACATCTTCACCTTCAGTTGTTCTAAAATCGACTCTTTTAGCTCGACCATCTAATAATTCTGGATCAAAATCAAGCTCAATTATCTCGCCTTCCCGGCCAGAAACCCGCTCAGCAGGTGATGTCGATTTCGGTCTTACAGTAGCCATCTGCGGTCTATGCTTTGGAGTATGAATAGTTGCCAAAATATTACCTCCAATTGCTGGTCTTGTCTGTAATAGATTTCCTGATTCCTCTTCTATATCAAGTTCAGTACAATCAGCTGTCAGCCCTGCATTAACTCTAATTGCAACATGAGGGAGTACAGTTCTTCCCTGGGTTGTTGCTGCACCGAGAATGATCTCAGGCTTATACTCTTCTACTAATGAGACCATAACATTACTATAATTTTCAACAATAAAGTCTTCCAGGCGAGGGTCATTCATAAGATATACCTTATCTGCCCCGGCCTCAATTAATTTATTAGCTTCTTCCTTGCTCACATTATTACCTATAATAAATGAGGATAGATCAACATCTAGCTTATCAGCTAATTTCCGCCCCCTGGTCAATAATTCAAAGGCAACTGTCCTCAATTTTCCATCATTGGTTTCTGCCATCGTCCAGACACCATTGTAACTCATATAGTTTTTTCCTCCTTTATAATAAACCAGTTAAAATTATAATAGATCATTTTCTTTCATATATTCAAATAATTCATCAATTGCAGATTCATATTTAGTCTCATCACTTGCATCGATTAGCTTTCCTCCACGGGTTACCTTAGGCCTGTCAATGTTTACAACCCTAGTCGGTGAACCATTAAGACCTAAATATTCTTTCTTCATTGGAATATTCTCAGAATTAACTGGTGAAATCTTTTTATCTCTTGCTTTTCTCTTGCCAGATAATGTCGGCAACCTTGGAAAACTAATCTCCTTAACTACTGTAATCAAAGCCGGCATTGGCATCTTAATCTTTTCATAGCCATTCTCCAGCAATCTCTCAACAGTTATATAATTTTCATCAGGATCTGTATAAGTTGTATCTTTGGCGAGATGAATTTCATCTATTTTACTGACATAGGTTGCCAGTGGAATATCAAGGAATGAAGCAATCCCTGGCCCAACCTGGGCAGTATCACCATCAGTAGCCTGTAAGCCACAGAAGATCAGATCGTAATCGCCAATATCTTTAATACACTCTGATAAAGAATAAGAAGTTGACCAGGTATCTGCTCCAGCAAACTCTTTGCCTGAAAGCAGTATTCCATCATCACAACCCATGGCAATCGCCTCTTTTAAAGCCTTCTCAGCTGATGGTGGGCCCATAGTTACAGCTATAACCTCACCACCATATTCTTCGACAATCTGAAGCGCTGACTCAATAGCATATAAATCAAGAGGATTAATGATACTCTCGACTCCATCTCTCTTCATTGTTCCTGTCTCTTCATCCATTTTAACATTACTTGTCTCTGGTACCTGTTTTATTGGTGTTATAATTTTCAAGCTATTTACCTCCCTAAAATTCTTTTAGAATATTCCTGCAAAAAATGTACTGACCAAGAAAGTTGTCAAAAGCGCTATAAATAAGCCATACATAATATTTACTACAATAGTCTTTCTCATTACCAGACCTTCTTTTCCAATCAAACCAACAGTAGTTATCGCAGCAACAACATTATGAACACAAATCATATTACCTCCAGCAGCACCTGCAGTCTGTAGACCAAGAGTTGGAATAATTTCAACTCCAGCAGCCGCGGCAGTTTCAAACTGGAAAGCACCGAACATTATATTTGATACTGTATTAGAACCAGATATAAAGGCCCCTAAAGTTCCAACAAATGGAGCAGCAAAATGCCAGCCTCCACCGATTAAATTAGCAGATGCAAAGGCCATCTCTTCAAGCATTGTAAATTCAGCAGCTGCATTTGAATTCATCATTATCTTAACCATTGCTAAAGCAAAGAATAAAGCAATTGCTGCTGGCTGAATGGTTTTAAATGTTTCTTTCCAGCATTTTGTAGCTTCACCCTTTTTCATGCCATGCATGAATGGAATAAATAATGCTACTAAGATAAACGGAATGACTCCAGGATTATATAATGGGCTTACACCCTCAGTTATAGTAGTACCAAGAATATTTTCCCAGGAGATTGTTATTCCCTGCAAAAAGCCTACTAAGCCAAAGATTTCAAGTCTTGTAACAACTAATAAAGTAGCAATAATAATATATGGCAACCAGGCTTTAAAAGGAGTGACTGTAAGATCACTTTCTTTAGGAATGTTAGCCTCAGCCTTAACTTCATCTTCCCATTCATCAGGCCATTCTTCATGAGGTGGGAAATCCCAGTTATCCTTTGGAACTAAAAATCCTTTACGAGTTGTAAAGACAAATATCGGTAAAGCAATTAAAGAACCTAAAAGTGATGGAACCTCAGGGCCAACAAAGTTAGCGATTAAGACCATTGGAATTCCAAAAAGGAGACCGGTATAAATTGCAAGAGGCCAGACCTTTAAGCCTTTCATAATTGAACCTTCTGATATTTTAGTCATAACTGCAACTATAGCCAGTGGAATAAATAAAGCCATAGCCCCATTTAAGATAGCTGCAAAACCACCTATAGACTCTAAAAACACCCTAAAACTATCAACTTCAACTCCCATGCTAACAATAGGTAGTTCAACTACTCCACTTAAAGCATCGAACCCACCCCAGATTGGAACTCCTACAGCACCAAAAGAAACTGGTACACTATTAGCTATCAGAGCAACAGAAGCTGCGATTAAAGGTGGAAATCCAAGACCAACAAGCAACGGTGCAGCTACAGCTGCAGGAGTACCAAAACCAGCTGCTCCTTCAAAAAATGCACCCATTAAAAATGCTATTAAAAGAGCCTGTACTCTTCTATCTGTAGAAACATTTGCCATTGAATATGAAATACTCTCTACTCCACCACTGGATTTTAAAAGTTGTAAAATTAATAGTGCACCAAAAACAATTAATAGTATACCAATTGCATCAACTACTCCCCCAATTGAAGCCCCTGCAATCCACTGGAAAGGCATATCCCACCAGATTATCGAAATAATTGCTGCTACCAACCAGCCAACAGGCATTGCCTTATTAGCAGGCCACATAAATCCAATCATCAAAACACCTATAAGCACTATCGGAATTGCTGCTAGTAATGCTAACATAAATTAAACTACTCCCCTTCTAAATTATATTTTATGTTCATAAATCTAAAACTTCTCTACCAAATACGAATTAATTCAATATTAAAAGCCAAACTAAACATTAAAAAATTTTATCTATTACTGCCTCCTCTCATTTTATTATAATATATGATGGTCAGACCATCTGTTCTCTATATACCTATTTCGAGATAAATAAACAATCTCCTGCTTAATTATCTAAAAATTATTACATGTATAAAAATTCTTTATTTCACATAAATTCGTTAATTATTTCACTGGGGTTTGTCTTCTCCAGATAATAAATTTTTTCTCCTATAAAATAAAAAAAAGTCCCAACCAGTTTAAAGACCAATCGGGACCTGATATGCTTTTCCTCCAGGAATGTTCCAGATCTCTAAGGGAATGCTCCGGCTTTCCTGCGGGTATGCTCCGGGATCTATTTTAAATCTAACCTAACACCATCTACTATCACCACATACCTAAAAACTATTTTACCAACATCTCTTAATTTATAACCAGGCTGTATTTGCAAATTAATGTTACTATTTGAGCTGATAAATTTAATTATATTATTCACATGTCTGTATAAAAATAATTTTAAGCTGCTACCCTTCAATCTCACGATTAATCAATTTCTCAACATAATTTAAATGATTATTCATCTCATTAATTGCTCTTTTTGAATCCCCATCTTCAATAGCTTTAAAGATTTTTTCATGTTGAACAGTAAATTCATTCATTGTCTCCTCTTTGGAGACCAATTTAGTTCTGGTATATTTTATGTGGAAATCCAGGGCATCCATAATAGAGGTCATCAGATAATATAAAACCTTATTTTGAGCAGCTCTGGCTACACTATAATGGAAATCTCTATCTAATTCAATGCTTTCTTCCTCAAATCCAGTCTTGCCTTTCATCTTATCCAGCACAGAGCGCAAAAATTCCAGCTCTTCTTCATCTATTCTCTTAGCTGCCAGTCTAACACAATCAGTTTCAACAACCTTCCTGACCTCAAGCAGCTCAGAGGCAACATTATCTTCTAAAAGCAGCACTAAGGACAGAGGCTCAAGAAGATTTTTATCTGCCTGCTCCTTAATAAAGGTACCTTTGCCAGGCCTACTTTCTATTAAACCGATCATTTCCAGAGCACTAAAGGCTTCCCTTATTGAGGCCCTGGAAACTCCTAACTGTTTCTTTAATGCCCTCTCAGATGGCAGTTTATCTCCTCTTCTTAACTCACCATTGTAGATCATATCTTTTATCTGCTCGATTACCTTTTCATATACCTTTTCTGTTTTAATCGGCTCAAATTTCATAATTTTTCCTCCGAAATCTATAAAATTTCTCTTAAAGCATTAATTAATTCAGAGTTGCTTTTAGTATTTTTAATCTGCTTTAATAAAGTTTGTAAGACTTCACCTTTATCCATTCTATCGGTCTGGCGCCTTAGCTGCCAGAGAACTTCAAGCTCTTCCTCAGTCATTAACAATTCTTCTTTCCGGGTGCCTGATCTCTGGATATCAATTGCCGGGAAGATCCTTCTTTCTGCTAAATTCCTATCAAGGTGAAGTTCCATATTACCTGTACCTTTAAACTCTTCATAAATAATATCATCCATTCTGCTCCCTGTGTCAACTAAAGCAGTCGCCAGAACAGTTAAACTTCCACCTTCTTCAATATTTCTTCCAGCACCAAAAAATCTCTTTGGAAAATGCATGGCTGTCGGATCAAGTCCACCAGATAAAGTTCTGCCACTGGGAGGGGTTGTTACATTTGAAGCCCTGGCCAACCTGGTAATACTATCTAATAAGATTACAACATCATGGCCATGCTCAGCAAGTCTTTTTGCTTTAGATAAAACCAGTTCAGCCACCTGGACATGCTCTTCAGTTGGGCGGTCAAAGGTTGAGCTTATTACCTCTGCATCAACTGAGCGCTCCATATCAGTAACTTCTTCTGGCCTCTCATCAATTAAAACAACCATCATTTTAGCCTCTGGATTAGATAACCGAATAGTATTAGTAATATTTTTTAATAAAACAGTCTTACCAGCTTTTGGAGGAGAAACAATTAATCCCCGCTGTCCTTTTCCAACAGGAGAAATAAGATCAACAAGCCTGCTAGAGATCTCCTGTGGGTGAATACTGGACATTAATTTTTCTTCAGGATATAAAGGGGTCAGATCCTCAAAATAAGCTCGTCTGGTCGCTTTTTCAGGAGCTTGATAATTAACTGCTTCAATTCTCAATAAAGCCAGATATCTTTCATTATCCTTTGGCTCTCGAACCTGCCCTGAAACAACATCGCCAGTTCTTAAATCAAACCTCCTGATCTGAGAAGCTGAAATATAAATATCATCTGTTGACGGTAAGTACTTAGAAGGTCTTATAAATCCATAACTTTCATTTTCAAGGATTTCAAGTACACCTTCAGCAAAAATATTTCCTCCCTTTTCAGTCTCCTGTTTTAAAAGGGCAAATATAAGCTCTTTCTTTCTCATTCTTGTATAACCAGGTATAGAACGCTCCTGGGCTAATTCATGTAATTCTGTAATAGTCTTCTTTTCTAATTCTGCAATATGCAAGAGTTTCGCCTCCCTGAATAATCTAAATAATTGAAGTAACACCTAATTTATATAAAAGATAAATTGTTGAGAAATATATTATTAAAAGTGATGCAGCACCCCAGCCCAGCCTTAATACTGAACGGCGGGAGCGATAAAAAAGTCCAATCATTATTATTAAAGTCATTATCATAAAAGCCATAATCGGAATAAGATTAATCAAATTAACACTGGCAAGAATACTTCCAGGATAAAAGAAATCTATCCAGACAAGAATTATTAAATTAAAGATATTTGAGCCTAAAACATTCCCTGCGGCAAGATTGAAAGCACCTATTTTTATCGCTGATAAAGTTGTAGCAAGCTCTGGTAGAGAAGTTACAGCTGCCAGAAAGACTGGCCCAAAAAATGTATGACCCAGACCAGTAATTTGAGCCAGTTGATCTACAACATTAGTTAGCCTAATACCTGTTATAACAATTACTAAACTGGCAATAGCAAAGATTAAATAAGATTGATATAACGATATTTCTGAAAGAGGAGTAGTTCTTTCTACAGCACCTTCTCCTGCAAGTAATTCTATCATATCTTGATCCCTTTTTCTTTTCCCAAAACGGATAATCAGGCGAAAGCCAATCAGATAAATTAGCAAGATTAAAATGCTATCAATACCCAATCTAAAATCTAACGCAGGAATCCCTGCAACATTATATAAAATAATTGCTGATGCAATAACTGCTCCCATGAGAAGAGAAAAAAGACCAGGTAAAAGGTGGGATAAATTCAATTTGAGAAGCATTGGACCAGGACCTTCAACTATATCTAATAATGCCAGAATAGCTAGATTAAATATATTGCTTCCAACGATTCCGCCTAAAGCTAAATCTGGTGCCATAATAGAAGCTGCTGTCCCTCCAGTAACTAGTTCAGGCAAGGATGTAGCAAGAGCCAGGAGTATTGCTCCAACAGCAACTTCCCCTAATTTAGTTTTAGAGGCTATGACATCTGCTGCTTTAGTTAAAAAAGTTGCAGAAAATATAATAATAGCAGCATAAATAAATAATTCAAGCCAGAGCAAATAATCTCCTCCAATCTTCTGATAATAAAAACCCTGCCCCATTATTATTGGCCTACAAATGGCAGCAGGGTTATTAAATCATTTGAAAACTAAGCCTGACCTGCACTGCCAAGCATTGCAATCTTTTCTTTAACCTTTGCAGTAATGGCTTCTCTGCCTGGACCACAATATTTCCGTGGGTCAAATAACTCTGGTTTTTCAGCAAAGACCTCTTTTACTCTACCAGTAAATGCCTGCTGGAAATCAGTATTAACATTAACCTTTGAGACTCCAAAGGTAATTGCTTTAGCAACATCTTCATCAGGTACGCCTGAAGCTCCATGGAGTACCAGTGGAATGTCAACTTGATTATTAATTTTTTCTAAACGCTCATAATCTATTTCAGGATCACCTTTATAAACACCATGGGCAGTACCAACTGATACAGCCAGGCAGTCAACCCCGGTTCTTTCAACAAATTCAGCAGCCTCTGCTGGATCTGTCATCGCTGCATCTTTTTCTTCAACAGTAATATCATCTTCAGTTCCGCCTAATTTACCTAATTCAGCCTCAACTGTTACGCCAACACTATGGGCAGCTCTAACTACCTCTTTTACGATTGCAATATTTTCTTCAAAAGGATGATGAGAACCATCAATCATTACTGAAGAAAAGCCCTTACGGATACAGTCCATTGCAACTTCAAAGCTACTTCCATGATCAAGATGAAGAGCCACTGGAATATGAGTATTTTTAGTAGCAGCATCGACCATGGCAATAACATAATCCATACCAATATATTTTATAGCGCCTTCACTTGCCTGTAAAATTAATGGAGAATTCTCTTCTTCTGCAGCCCAGATAATCCCCTGCAAAAACTCCATATTATTAATATTAAAACCACCAACACCATAACCATTTGTATATGCATCTTTCAAAATATCTGCCATTGGAACTAAATTCATATGTTTTTCCCCCTTATAATTATCTGCTCGGATTTAACGGAGACTTATTACTCTTATATTTTAATACTATCTCTGTTGAATTCTCAAGAAATTTTAAATCAGCCAGGTTTACTGCAGAAATATCGAGCTGCCCTGGACATTGAAAACAATTTAAATGTATTACATCCTTAGATAAATCTATACCTATATCCTTTGAACCACATTCGCAGTTCAAACTGCCCTCTGCAGCAAAATCATGTAAAATATCAAGTGCTGAAAGCATAATCTCAGGATCAGTAAAATCATCAAATCCTAATCCAGCAGCAAGCAACTCAAGTTCTTTCTGCTGGCGATCGATTTTACTCTGAAGAATATAATATGGACCGTAATAACCTAAGTTTAAACCTGTTCTTGGACAGTTTAAGCTTCTGACTATATTCTTTGTCCAGAATTTTTTGTAATCCAGCTTTAAATCATGCCTTTTACCACAAACAAGACAATATGGACTAAAATTAATATCATCTATCTCCCTGAATAAAGTAATTTTTCGATGACCACATTCACATCTTAAAGAAACTTTTTTCTGTCCAGAAAGATGAAAAATATTTAATTGATGTATGTCCAGCAATCCACATTTAGAACAGCGGATAGCCAGAGCTATATTTTTATCGATCAACATATTATATTACCTGATTAAATCTCAATCAGGATTACACCCCCTATATCCTATACTATTCTGCATTTAAATTGAAAATCCTTTTTATTAAATAAAGATTACAGGATATAGAAGTCAAGTTAAATCTTAAGAATTACTTTCTAGAAATTGCAACAGCTGAAATTTCAACGTCTACATCTTTTGGTAAACCTGCAACTTCAACAAATGCTCTGGCAGGTGGCTCTGTAGTGAAATATTCACTATAGACATCATTGATTGCTCCAAAATTATCCATATCAGAGGCATAAATATTAACTTTAATTGTATCCTCAAGGCTACTCCCTGATTCTTCCAGGATTGCCTTTAAATTTTCTAATGACTGTCTGGTCTGTTCGCTAACATCACCTGTTATAAGCTCTCCAGCTGGTGTCATTGGAATCTGACCAGAAATATAAACTAAGTCTCCTGCCTTAACTGCCTGTGAATAAGCTCCTATTGCTGCTGGTGCTCCATCTGTGCTAATAACTTTTCTTTCCATAATTATCATACCCTTTCATTTGAATGATTTATTTACCAGTAAAGTCTGGTCTTTCTTTATTGAAAAAGGCTTCTAATCCAACTTCTTTATCTTCAGTTCCGAAACATAGTGAAAATGCATTAATTTCAAATGAGTTGCCACGCTCGACGCCAGCATCAATCCCATAATTAATAGCTTCTTTGGTCATTTTAACTGCAACTGGAGCCTGTTTAGCAATCTTTGCAGCAATCTTTTCTGCTGCTTCTAGAGAAGAGCCATTTTCTACAACTTTATTAACTAAACCAATTTCTACCGCTCTTTCCGCATCAATTTTTTCACCGGTATATAATAGATATTTAGCTTTTCTCTCACCAATCAGCCTGGCCAATCTCTGAGTGCCACCAAAGCCTGGCATAATTCCGAGGCCTGTTTCAGGCTGACCAAAAACCGCCTTTTCTTCTGCAATTGCGAGGTCACAGGCCATCATTAGTTCATTACCTCCACCAAGAGAAAAACCGTTAACAGCTGCTATTACAGGGGCAGGAAATTCCTCAATCTGCTGCATTAACTGATGACCTTCCTGAGAAAACTCTCTAGCTTCAGCCATAGTTAATTCCTTCATTTCACCGATATCAGCTCCTGCTATAAAAGATTTTTCACCATTTCCTGTAATAATCAGAGCTCTAAGGCTCTTTTTTTCTAATTTCAGAAGCAGTCGCTTAAACTCAGCTATAACCTCTAAATTTAAAGAATTATGCTGTTTAACTCTATCAATAAAAATAATACCATAATCATCTTTCATCTCAAATTGAAGATTCTTTAAATTATCTATCATTATAGCTCCCCCTCAATACTAATAAAGTATTTGATAATGACAAACCTATTATAATTTTTGAATTTCCCGGGACCAGTTTCTAACCTGTCGATAAAACTCAGCTCTACTCCCCTGCCAGTCTGGCTCATAGCCCTGATCTGATTTCTTTAAATTATCAGTTATCAAAATAGTATCCATACCTAGCTTCCCAGCAATCATATCTTCCATCTCATCATTGCCAACCATCAATGTATTTTCTGGTTCTATCTCCATATTATCAAGAATCTCTGCATAATATTCAGGGTTAGGTTTGCAAAAATGCATATTGCTATAACAGGTTATAAAATCAAAATGATCTGTTGATAAGCCTATCCATCTCAATCGGGCTTCAACAGCTTCAGCTGGAAAAACAGGATTTGTTGCAAGTATTAATTTTTTATTATTGGATTTTAATTCTTCTATAACCCTGACTGTTTGTGAATCTTTATTAATATTATCTCCTAAAGCAGGAAATTTTTGATTATAGAATTCATCGAAAGATTTTAATGCTTCTTCTTTATTTAATTCAGGTAACATTTTAAAGAAATTATTGGTAAAAACCTCTTTGTTAGTTAATTGGCCATTATTTTTAATCATAGAACCGGTGGCTTTCAAAAGGGAATCAATAAATTTATCACCTTCCACCTGTCCAGAAAAATGACTTTGAAGGGCTACAAAATATTTTTCAAGAAATCTATCCATATCTATCGGTAATAATGTTCCGTCTAAATCAAATAGAATATTATCACTGGTATTAAGCAAGTTTTTTATGTCAGTCTCAATATTAGTCATGATCAATGACATCCCTTAATTTCTCGATCCTTTTTGAATGTTCCTCTAAATCAAAACAGGCTCCAAAAGCTTCAGTTTCATAACTGCTGCCTGCTGAACGGCCTTCCCAGACACCATTATTAATAGCCTGTTTTACCAGACCTACAGCCTGAATTGATTGATCAGCAATATTGTTGGCTAGTTTGCGACTGGCTCTTAAAAGATCTCTAGGAGTAACCAGACGATTAACCAATCCTATTTCATAAGCAGTATTGGCATCAATAATATTACCAGTAAAG
Source organism: Halonatronomonas betaini (assembly GCF_015666175.1). Taxonomy (NCBI): domain Bacteria; kingdom Bacillati; phylum Bacillota; class Clostridia; order Halanaerobiales; family Halarsenatibacteraceae; genus Halonatronomonas; species Halonatronomonas betaini. The sequence goes on from NZ_JADPIE010000005.1 coordinate 165,729, forward strand.
AGCATTTCCTTTGCCCGGCCCATTCCAATCATTCTCGGTAATCTCTGAGTTGCATCAAAGCCAGGGACCAGTCCAAGCCTGACCTCAGGCTGACCAAACCGGGCTCTACTGGATGCAAGCCTCAAATCACAGGAAAGAGCAATTTCCATTCCTCCACCAAGGGCATATCCATTAACGGCGGCAATAACAACTTTGTCGCCTTCTTCGATTATGTTACAGATTTCTTTGCCAAGCCAGGAAGCCTCTTTAGCCTCTTTCTGGCTTAAATCTTCAAGCCAATTAATATCGGCACCTACTGAAAAAGCTTTAGAACCTCTTCCAGAGATCATTAAAACTTTACTTTGATCTTCTGAAAAAACTTCTTTTAAAGCTGCCTTTAATTCGTTTAGCATATCTAGATGATAGGCATTTAAAACTTCAGGACGATTTAGAAATATTTCTGCAATCGGTCCTTCATGATCCAGTGAAACATACTTATAACTCATTAGTTAAGCCTCCTCTTGTTTGCTTTTCAGATAAAGCAGCTTCAATAAAATCAACAAATAACGGCTGGGGGCGATTTGGTCTCGAGGTGAATTCTGGATGGAACTGAACACCAACAAACCAGGGATGATCAGAAACTTCAATAATTTCTACCAGTCTATCATCTGGGGATAAACCAGCAATCTTTAAACCCTTTTCCTGGAGGATATCCCTGAAATGATTATTGAACTCATACCTGTGGCGATGCCTTTCATAAATAACTTCTTCCTGATATGCGTCATAACTTTTACTTGTTTTATCCAATTTGCATGGGTAGAGCCCAAGGCGCATTGTTCCTCCCATATCTTCAATATCCTGCTGATCCAGCATTAAATCAATCACCGGATTATCAGTTTCTTCATCAAATTCACTGCTGTTGGCATCCTCCAGGCCAGCTTTATTCCTGGCAAATTCTATCACAGCACATTGCATCCCAAGACAGATACCAAAGAAAGGAATATCATTCTCCCTGGCATATTTAACAGCCTCTAATTTGCCTTCAATTCCCCGCTCGCCAAAACCTCCAGGTACGATGATTCCATCTAAGTCAGCAAGCCTATCTTTCTGGTCTTCTCCAGAAAGACCTTCAAAGTCTTCAGAACAGACCCAGTCAATATTTATCTCTGAATTATTTTTAATCCCGGCATGGATTAAAGCTTCACTTATACTTAAATAGGCATCAGGTAATTCAACATACTTGCCGACAATCCCGATATTAAGGTCATTATCTAAATTCTTTAATTTATGAACTAATTCTTTCCAGTCATCAAGTTCTGGAGGTTTAACCTGTTCGTTTAACTTAAGATGATCAATAACTAAACCTGGTAAGTCCTCTTTTTCAAGATCCAGTGGCACCTCATAAATATGATCGACATCTACCATCTGAATAACTGCTGATTTCTCAATATCACAGAATAGAGCAATCTTATCCTTTACCTCCTGGGTTAATTCACGATCAGATCTACAAACTATTGCATCTGGCTGAATACCAATGCTTCTAAGTTCTTTTACGCTATGTTGAGTTGGCTTGGTTTTAAGCTCACCTGCAGTTTTTAGATAGGGAATTAATGTACAGTGGAGATAAAAAACATTTTCTTTGCCGAGATCGCCTTTTAACTGGCGAATAGCTTCCATAAAGGGAAGACTTTCAATATCACCGACAGTTCCTCCAATTTCAGTAATTACAACATCAAAATTACCTTCTTCTCCAACTCTTTTTATACTATTTTTAATCTCATCGGTGACATGGGGGATTACCTGAACAGTAGCCCCTAAATATTCACCTTTTCTCTCCTTGCGGATAACCCGGCCATAGATCATACCAGTGGTGACATTATTATTCTGGCTGAGATTAACATCAATGAACCGCTCATAATGCCCTAAATCTAAATCTGTTTCTGCTCCATCTCCTGTTACAAAGACCTCGCCATGTTGATAGGGGCTCATAGTTCCAGGATCAACATTTAAATAGGGGTCAAATTTTTGAATAGAAACTTTTAAGCCACGGCTTTTTAATAGCCTTCCAAGTGATGCAGCAGATATCCCTTTCCCCAGGGCAGATACTACACCGCCTGTTACAAAAATATACTTGGTCATACCTGTTTTTTCCTCCTTAAACTTACATTTCTTCTGGTGCTGAAACTCCCAGGACTCTTAAAACATTTTCTAAAACTACTTTAGCTGCTCTAACCAGCTGTAACCTTGCCAGACTTAATTCTTTATCATCTGTAATCACCCGACAGCGATTATAAAAACCATGGAAAGCTCCTGCCAGCTCATGGGCATAATTTGCAATCATATGGGGAGCCCTTCTAGCTGCTGCCAGTTCAAGCTGATCTGGATAGCGGGCTATCATTTTCATTAGATCAACTTCTGACTCATCCTGGAGCAGATTTAAATCTGCATCCCCAGCTTCTGAGATTAAGTCACCGGCATTATCCAGAATAGAATGGATCCTTGCATTGGCATACTGGATATAATAAACTGGATTATCAGTTGATTCTTTTTTAGCCAGATCCAGGTCGAAATCAAAATGACTATCTGTACTTCTCATGGTATAGAAATAGCGGGCGGCATCACGGCCAACTTCTTCCATAACCTCTCTCATTGTAACAAAATCTCCGGCCCGTTTTGACATTGGAACTTTCCTGCCATCCCTTAATAATGTTACAATCTGAACGATTATAATCTCCAGGGTATCCCTGTCATAACCAAAGGCCTCAATAACTGCCTTCATTCTATCTATATAGCCATGGTGATCGGCGCCCCAGACATTAATTAAATGGTCAAAACCTCTTTCTAATTTATCATAATGATAGGCCATATCTGCGGCCATATAGGTTGGGCTACCATCATTTTTTATGGCAACTCGGTCTTTATCATCGCCAAATTCTGTTGAAGCAAACCAGATGGCCCCGTCTTTATCATAGATATATCCTTTATCTCTTAAAAGTTTAATTACTTCCTGAATCTTATTTTCTTCATGGAGAGTTCTTTCACTAAACCAGTTGTCAAATTCAATCCGGAATTCCGCCAGGTCTTCCTTTATATTTGCAAGCATATGCTCATATGCCTTCTCCCTGGAAATTATAAGAGCTTCCTTTTCATCCATTTCCATTAGTTTATCTCCATACTCAGCCTTTAACTCTTCTGCTACCTCGATTATGTAATTGCCCTGATAGCTATTTTCTGGCATATGAATCTCTTTGCCAAATAACTCTCTGTAACGGAGATATGTTGATTCACCTAATAAGTCCATCTGATTTCCAGCATCATTAATTAAATACTCCCGATAGACATCATAATTAACCTCTTCCATGATATTGGCCAGAACATCGCCAACAACAGCTCCCCGGCTATGGCCAACATGCAATGGCCCGGTTGGATTGGTGCTGACAAACTCAATCTGAACCTTTTCTCCTTTGCCCTTTTCAGTCTGGCCATACTCTTCTGCTGCTGTAATTACCTGGTTAACAGTCTGATATAACCAGTCATTTTTTAAATGAAAATTGATAAAACCTGGCCCGGCAATTTCTAAATTGGAGACTAAATCAAAGTCAAAGGCCTCAACTAAATCTTCAGCCAGTTTCCTTGGATTGGTACTCAAGCGCCCGGCCATCACCATTGCCAGGTTGGTAGCATAATCGCCATGCTCTTTTTCTCTTGGAACTTCAACTTCAATTTCAGGTTTTTCTATAGATTTGTCATGGTCTGCAAGCACTTTATCTAAAGCGTCTTCAAGAGCTGAAATAAGCTCTGTTTCTAACTGCCCAACTGGATTGAAACCCATATTATTACCCCTTTCTATAATTTATTTGCAAATTCCTCTGCAGATTCTTTATTTTTAAGTGACGCAAAATCCTTTACGACACAACCTAATTTTTCTAATTCAGCCATTAGCAGGCGCAAGGCCTTTGTATTTCCAAAGAATGAAGGAACAATATAAGCCATTGCATCTTTACCGACTGTCTGCTTACTCCTGCTTAAAGTCTTTTTAATATCATCAGCTGGCCGGCCCTTAAAGATCCCATTGCTTGGACTGCCGGCTATTATCAGGTCATATTTATAAAAACTAATCTCATCTCTCCCCTGGCCTGCTTCAATCATATCAACCTGATAACCTTTCCTTTCGGCACCAGTTTTGATTGTTTCTGCAATCTCTTCAGTCTTTTTATCAGCTGAATAAACGATCAATAATCTGGCCATAATTTTCCCCCTCTTTGACATACTAAAATCCCATACTAAACCTGAAAAAATTATACCATATTATAAGGTAAAAACAAAATAAAAAAGGTAGAGGAATCACCTCTACCCTAAATATTATAATTATTTTATTTATTTTAATTATTCAAGACCTAATTTTTTTACTAAACGACCTTTAGGCATATAACCTACCAGCTTATCTTTAATTTGTCCGTCTTCAAAGACAATCATTGTAGGAATGCTCATAACTTCAAATTCTGCTGCTGTCTGTTGATTTTCATCTACATTTAATTTGCAAACTTTAATCTGATCTTCATAATTTTCAGCTATATCTTCAATAACAGGTGCAACCATTTTACATGGTCCACACCATGAAGCCCAAAAATCAACTAAAACAGGTTTATCAGAATTTTTTACCTCATCAGAAAAAGTATCATCAGTTACCTTAATTGGTTCAGCCATTAAAATTTCCCCCTTTTTCAAATTCTATTTATCATTATACACTATTTATTTTTAAAAGAAGTTAAATAGTATACAAATAATCCAATTCTAATTATAAATAATAAGTCCTATAGGCCTCTTTGGTCATATATAGATCTGCTTTACTTAAAACTTCATAGGGAGCGTGCATTGAAAGAACTGCCGGTCCACAGTCTAAGACATCCATATTGTAATTAGCAAGGAACTGGGCAATTGTTCCGCCGCCGCCTTTATCGACTGCTCCCATTTCTGCTGCCTGCCAGGTTACATTATATTTATTCCAGATTCCACGGATATAGGCTTTAAATTCTGCTGAAGCTTCAGATGAACCACCTTTACCTCTGGCTCCTGTATAAGGGGTCATCACTATACCCTGATTTAAATAAGGAGCATTATGCTTTGATGATGATTCAGGATAATCTGGATCAAAAGCCTGGGTAACATCACCGGACAAAGCAGTTGAATTCTCTAAGGCCTGACGAAGATCAAGATCTGAATAATTACTTTCAGTAAGATTTAATAACTTAGCGATTGTATTTTCAAAGAAAGTAGACTGCATTCCGGTATTGCCCATGCTGCCAACCTCTTCTCTATCAACAAGTAACATAACCGCTGTCTTTTCAGGTGTATCCTCTAACTCCAGTAATGCCTGCAGGGCTGTATAGGAACAGGAACGGTCGTCATGGCCATAGGCTGCCAGGAGAGTCCTATCCAGGCCAACATCTCTTGCCAGCAGAGCCGGGACTAACTGGAGTTCTGCACTGATTAAGTCTTCTTCTTCTAAATCATGTTCTTCTTTGATTAGATTTAATAATGCTTTCTTGACTGGCTCTTTCTCATCTTCATCAGCTATTGGCCTGGTACCGACCAGACTATTTAACTGAGCTGCATCAATAGCCTCACTCAATTTCTTTTTAGCCTGTTCTTTTCCAAAATGGGGCAAAAGATCAGTTATATAAAAAATTGGATCTTCAGGATCCATACCAATTGATATATTAAGCCTGGTACCACCTTCTTTAACGACAACTCCTCTGATTGCCAGGGGAAGAGTAACCCATTGATACTTTTTAACCCCACCATAATAATGGGTTGTAAAGAATGCCATCTCTTTTTCTTCAAATAATGGTTTCGGTTTAAGATCAATTCTTGGAGAATCAACATGGGCTCCAACTATTTTTAAACCTTCAGTTAGTTTATCCTCACCGATAATGGCAGCTAAGACTGCTCCCTCCCGGTTCTGAGCATAAACTTTATCTCCAGTTTGTAATTTTTCAGTTTTGGTAATATCTTTAAAGCCTGCTGTTTTAAGTTCTGCAACAGTACCCCGGATGAATTCTCTTTCTGTTCTATTCTCATCCATAAAGCTCTTATAGCGATTGGCAAATTCAAAGACTTCTTTTTCTTCATCCTGACTAAACTTTAGCCAGAGATTCTTTCTGTCAACTTCAGCCATTTAATTATCACCTCATAATTTATTTTTAATCAATACAATTATAACCCTTTAAACAATATTCTGCAATCTTATTGTCATAATTAATCTTGAGTGTTATAATGAGAATAGTTCCCGAAAGAAAGGATTGAGTCTTTATGCAACAGGAATTAACAATACCACTTGCTTTAACTGCCGGGATTTTATCTATATTTTCTCCCTGTATACTACCACTTATCCCATCTTATCTTGGAATCTTAACAGGTAGTAATCCTAAAAAAATAAATTCTAAGTGGTCTCTTATAAAACCGGCTTTATTATTTGTAGCGGGCTTTTCTATAATTTTTATTTTGCTTGGAGTTTCAGCTTCCTGGATCGGTCAGGTATTATTAAGAAGACAGTTTGAACTATCAAGATTTGGTGGAATCATAATTATATTATTTGGTCTCCACACCCTGGGAGCCTTTAAGCTTCCATTTATTAATTTTAATCTCCAGAATAAAATTCCTGCTGGGATAACTGGGAATCTAAAAGCATTCATTTTTGGGCTGGTAATCGCTCTGGCCTGGACCCCCTGCATCGGGCCAGTACTTGGAACTATTTTAGTTTTTGCAGGTAGCAGTGGAAATATAGCCTCTGGATTTATTATGATGACAGCCTATTCAATTGGACTTGCTATCCCATTTTTACTGGCAGCATTTTTTCTAGATTACTGGTTAAGTAAAATCAAAAGCCTAAATCCCTATCTACCCTGGATTAAAAAAATCAGTGGAGTTATATTGATTATTGTTGGAATCCTGATCTTTACAGGTAGATTTGCAGCCTTAACCAATCTATTAGCTTAATAAAATCTCGTTAAATTATATTAATTATAAATAAAAGGATGTGTGACTATGAATCTATTAAAAAACAAGAAAAGAAAAATTATTATTGCCGGACTCCTGGTAATTGTTTTTGCCGGTGGTTTTTTAATCGGTCAAAATTTATTTGCTGAAGATAATGATATTGAAAAAGGTATTGAACCAGGTCAGTTAGCCCCTGATTTCACCCTTATGAACCTTGATGGAGAAGAAGTCAGTCTATCTGATTATAGAGATAAATATGTTCTGATTAACTTCTGGACAACCTGGTGTCCAAATTGTCTGGCTGAACTTCCACATTTAGAAGATCTCCAGAATAATTATCCTGATGATGTCAGGGTGCTGGCAGTTAATTTTGGTGAAAACCAGGCCACAATCAATGAGTTTATGGCTGATATGGAATTTGAAGATTTCATGGTCCTCCTGGATGAAGATCAGGCAGTCGGCAGGGAATATCTGGTTAGAGGTGTGCCAACCAATATGTTTATAGACCGGGATGGAACTGTAATAGACCGAATTGTCGGTTATATGGAATATGAAGATCTAATAGCGATATTTGAATTAAATTAAATCTAATTTCCAAATATTTTAGCGGGCCTGACCGGCCCGCTTTTTAAATTATATCTTCTTTTTAGCTAACATACCCAGGATTGCAACTGGATCTTTCGGCACTGAATAAGGAGGAGCATAACCGAGATCAATTTGGAAAAGATCATCTGCTGTCTGCTCGGCATAAATCGCTGTTGCCAGGACATCTATCCTTTTATCTACTCCACTCCGGCCAACTCCTTCTGCTCCTAAAATTCTTCCAGTCTCTTTATCAAAAATACCTCTTAAACTGAAATATTCAAAACCTGGATAATATCCTGCATGATTAGGTGCCTTAATTGTAATCGAAAATGGATCAAAGCCAGCTGCCTTAGCTTCATCTTCTTTAATTCCAGTTGTTGCAACAATGTAATCAAAGACCTTGGTAATACCGGTACCTAAAATCCCTCTATGAAAATTATTGCCGCCAACAGCATTCTCACCAGCGACTCTGCCCTGTTTATTAGCAGTCGAACCAAGAGGAACCCAGGCTGGATGACCACTGACTAGATTAACTGACTGAACACAATCTCCACAGGCCCAAATATCATCAAGGTTTGTTTCCATCCGACCATTAACCTTTATAGAATCTTGCACCCCTAGTTCAATGCCTGCTTCTTTGGCCAGCTTTGAAACTGGACGAATTCCAATCGCTATTAAAACCATATCTGTTTCTATCTCTTTTCCTGAGTCAAGAATTACCTTTTCAACTTTGTCTTTTCCTTTAAATTCAGTAACTCCCTGACCAAGAAAGAACTTAACCCCATTTTCTCTACAATGATTTTCAACCTTTTCAGAAAGCTCACTATTTATCAAGGACAGAATGTGTTCACTTTTTTCTACAACTGTAACTTCAAGGCCAAGCTCAGCATAAGCTTCTGCCATCTCCATACCGATAAGTCCTCCACCGACTATTGTTACTTTATTAACCTCTGAATTCGTTGTGATTCTTCTATGACGATCAGCATGGTTTACTGTCCTTAAAGACACTATATTCTTAAGATCAATCCCTGGTATTGGAGGCATTATCGGTTTCGCCCCTGTAGAAATAATTAGTTTATCATAACTATCAGTTCCTTCTTCATCATTTACTAAATCCTTATAATGGATCTCCTTTTTTTCTGGGTCGATTTTAGTAACTTCATGAGAAGCCTTCATAGTAATACCATATTTATCTGAAAACTTTTCAGGCGTATTAATGATTAAACTGCTCCGCTCATCAATAACCCCTGAAATATAATAGGGAAGCCCACAGCCTGAATAAGAAATATCATCATCTTTTTCATATAGAGTGACTTCAACGTCTGGATTTACTCTAGTTGCCCTGGCCGCTGCACTGGTCCCAGAGGCAACTCCACCAATAACAATTAATTTCATGTTATATCAATCCTCCTGCTCTTCTTTTTACTTATTATACCATTAATAAGATTAAAATAACAGGATCTTATATTTTTTCAGGTTCATCGCTCTTTTCAGCTTTCTCCTGGTCTTCTTTGCTAACTTTTTCAACTTCCTTTGAAATCTTCTTATCATAGGTTCTAACCATCAATACAGAACTTTCAACACTATCAGCAACAACATCAGGTATAGAACCAAATAAGATATTCTTAAATCGAAATTCTTTTGAAGCACCGATAATTGTTAAATCATATCCGCCCTGATTGGCTTCTTCAACAATACCCTCTGCAACAACATCATTTTCAACTACTTTGATTTCATAATTGACCTGTCTATCTTCTGGAAGAATTTTATCGACCTCTTTTTTGGCCCGAGATTTTTCTTTTTCAACATCAGTACCTGGTTTTACGACTCTTAGAATCGTGACCAGACAATCTTCAGTTTCACTGAAATCTCCAGCAAGGTCCAGACCAAATTCAGCATGTTCACTGCCTCTGAATGGAACAAGAATTTTACAGATCTCATCTAAACCCCTATCCTTTAAAACCCCAACTTTACATGGAGCTTTCCTGACCAGCTGGCCAACCATACTTCTAGATATTTTTGATAGGTTAATACTTCCATGCCAGCCAAGCATTAAGAAATCAACATTTTCATTTTTAATTGTATTAATCATTGTATTATATCTGTCTCTAGCATATTTAACCCGGGGATTAATCATCGTACCAGTTTCAGCTGAGATTTCCTGTACTAAATCAAACAGATCTTTTTGAGTTTTTTTACGTTGCTCCATAAAGCTTTCCCGGTCTCTGGCTGTATTCAAAGGAAGTTGTTCCGGAATCTCTATGATGTTAAGTACAGATATTTCTGAATCAAGGGCAGACCTTTCAAGTAATTTATTACTAATATTTAATAATGAACGACCACTTGCAGGATTGGCCACTGCTGTTAATAAATGATAAGGCGAAAATTCTCTTTTTGTACTAATTCCTGCAGTTGCACCATTTAATACCGGTGTTAAATTATCTTGAGTATTGAAAAATGAATATTCCTCTTTCCAATCAATATTTTCTGAAATACCAGATACTGTTGATCTCTTTTTACTGTAGACAAAAAACCAGGCCAGACTCAAGACCAGTAATACTGCTGCACTTATCTGGGCCGGTCTATCTGCTAAAAAGATTACTCCAACAGACGAAACTGTACCAACTATCTGTAAATAAGGATAACCTGGAGTTGTATAACTTGGCCGATAATCTTCTGGTGGCCTCATTCTTAAAACGATTACAGCAATATTTACCAGTGCATAATTAACTAAAGTTAAAACACCGGCTGCACTTGATAGGCTTTCGACATCTGCAGCAACAACTAAAAATATTGTGATACCACCTGTAAGTAAGATTGCCTTAGATGGGGTAAAGTATTTTTCATGGATATCATTAAAGAATTCTGGCAAGATTTTATCCCGGCCCATGGCAAAACTAATTCTGGAAGAAGCCAGAACAGAAGCATTGGCTGAAGAAGCAGTAGCCATTAAGGCTGCAAAGGTAATCGCAAGTGCTCCAAATGTACCGCCAAATACTCTTGCTGCCTCAACAATAGGGGCCTGCATATCAATAATTCCTTCTAATGGTAATATTCCAGCAGCAACTAATATTACTGCAACGTATAAAACTGTTGGTATTATTACAGAGCCAAATAAAGCAAGGGGCAAATTTCTTCCAGGATCTTTTATTTCTTCAGCTACAGCTGCAATTTCTCCAAAACCAATAAAGGAAACAAATACTAATGCTGTAACTGGAAGGATTTCGCCACCTCCATAGGGGAAGAAAGGAGTCAATTTAGTTGTGTCAACATTAAATGCTCCCCAGGTAACAAAACCGACTAAAATTGCCAGTAAGACTGCTGTAATTAAATTCTGGGTCGTGCCACTTTCTTTGACACCACGATAATTAATTGCTACAAACATAACCCCTATTATCAATGCGATAGCAATATGGTTTGCTCCAAAGGGCAATAACATCGCCATATATTCTCCAAAACCCTGGAGGTAAAAGGCGACAGCAAATGAAAGACTTAACCAGAGAGCCACCCCGGCAATAGTTCCCCAGAATGTTCCTAATGCTCTGGAGATAAAATAATATAATCCACCACTTTTAGGCATTCCAGTGGCTACTTCAGCTGTACTGGCTGCTGAAATTAAAGCTATAACCCCGGCCAGTAGATAAGCAAAAATTGCTGCTGGACCGGCGTTGCCTATTGCAAACCTCGGCAGGATAAAGATACCTGCACCGATCATCACTCCAATTCCTATCGTTAAAGCTTCAATTAAGCCTAAATCTTTAGCTAATTCGTCTTGTTTTTGAACATTTTCTTCTGCCATATTATTTGCCTCCTAAACTAACTTTTAAATCTTTAAATATTTTGCTTAATGAGAATATAATTATTAAAAATTCTAACCTTCCAAGAAACATTCCAATAACCTGAACCCAGAGTAAATGAACAGGTAAATCAGGCCCGGTTATTCCTATCGATAAACCTACTGTACCTAGAGTAGATGCAAATTCAAACATGCTGTCTCCAATCGAATAGCCTGCATGGACAAAAAAAGCAGATCCAATTAGGAATGTTACAAAATAGATAAATATATAGATAAATGCTTCTTTAATATGCTCTGGCCTTATATATACTTTATTCTCTCCTCGCCAGAGATAATCTTCTCTAACTGACCGCCTGGGCAGAAATTCATCCCTAACTGTCCATAACACTGCTTTAAAAGCCAAAAATATTCTGAACTGTTTAATACCTCCAGCAGTAGAGCCGGTCCCGCCACCAATTAACATCAATAGAATTATTAAAAAAATACCTATTGGAGACCAGGTTGCAAAATCAATAGTTGAAAAACCAGTGGTAGAAAGAGCAGATAATATTTGAAAGGCTGATATTCTTAGCTCACTTAACCAGTTTAAAGTTTCTCCAGGCCTGATTACAAAAGTATATAAGGACAAAAATATAATTGAGAGCCAGATCATCACCTTTATTTCAGCATTTCTTAGAAACTTTTTATATTCACCTTTTATCAATGTATAATGGGTTGCAAAATTTATTGTTCCTATAAGCATTAAAAGAATTGTTATAATCTCTATTGGCAGGCTATTGTAATGGCCTATACTTCCACCATAAATAGAAAAACCTCCTGTTGAAAGAGCTGCCATTGAATGATTGATTGCACTAAAGGGCTCCATTCCAGAGATTATGTAAGCTATAATTCCAAAAATAATAAAGACTGAATAGAGTTTAACAATCAATCTAGTCGATTTCTTAACATGGGGCAATAATTTATCGCTCCTGGCTTCTGCTCGATAGAGGCTCAGATTATTTACTGGCAAAATTGCAGATAGTGCAATAACTGTTATTCCAGCACCGCCTAAAAACTGCATTATACTCCTCCAGAGCAGAAATACTGCTGGAGTTTCTGACTCAGTAACAACACTTAAACCGGTTGTAGTCCAACCACTAACAGCCTCAAAGGTAGCCTGAGTAAAATTAAGTCCCATCCCCAGGATAAAGGGAATAGTCGATAATAGGATCAGAATTATCCAGCTAAATACAACAACAATCCCGCCTTCTTTTGTTGTAAGCTGAAGATTATCAGCTCTATTTTTAAAATAAAGATATAATGTCCCTCCAATTATTAAGCTGAGGATAATCGAGGGAATAAAAAACCTGAATAAACTTATTTCTGCTGGATAAAAAATAAAGCTGATCAGAGGTAGCAAAAATGCAAAACTGGCAAAAAAGATTACAAGTCCGCTATAATAGAATATCTGACTGTACTTTTTCTTTAGGTAACTAACAGCCGGCATTAATTTTCACCTCTTAATGCTGAGATCGCAGCTCCCTGTTCGGCAGGCAGTGAAATTATTATTACTTTATCTCCAGATTTGATCTTTGTACCACCTCTTGGAATTAGCATCTCACCATCCCTTAATATTCCACCTAAAACAATACTCAATGGCAGCTCCAACTCTTTCAGAGTTTTGCCATCAGCTGGTGCTTCCTCTGGAATTAAGCATTTAGTTACAGATAGATTGCCCTCTTCTATCATAAAGAGGTTGGTGACCTCTTCATGGGAGATATTCTGCTCTAAGAGTGATCCAAGTAAAGATGTGATATTGAATAAAGAATCAATATTTAAGTCATTAAAGATAGCCTGATTATCTGGGTCATTTATAAGTGCTGCAGTTCTGGGGATTTTATAATATTTTTGAGCCAGTCTGCAGATAATTAAATTATCCTGATCTTTATGGGTCAAAGCTGCCAGCATATCTACTTCTCTAATATTGGCATCCTCCAATACATCTGGATCAACGGCATCACCACAGACAATAGTAGCATTTAAATTCCTGGCAAGTTCTTTACTATATTCACGGTCTTTGTTGATAATTGTAATTTCATGGCCCTTTGAAATCAAGCGCCTGCTAAGATGATATACAAGCTCATCTCCGCCAACAATCAGAAGTTTCATTATCCTGACACCTCATTACTAACAATAGAATTATAAATCTTATCTACCAGTATATCTTTCTCTGAAAAGACAGTTACTTTATCGTGATCATAAATATCTATTAATTTAGGCTCAATACCCTTTACTATTATTTTTGTTCCTGGGTATTTATTCTGAATCAACTGACTGATCATAAAGTTGACTTTATCTTTATCTGTAGAAATAATGCATAAATCAGCCGTTTCAAGCCTTGCCTCTTCCAGGGTATTATGGACCAGAGCATTCCCTGTTATTTCAAAGCCAGAAAATTCTACCGGGAGATCCTGAAAGGTCTCTTCATTCTGATCAACTACAACTAAATCGTGGCCGGCCGAAGATAAATGTCCGGCCAGTCTGGAACCTGTTCTGCCACAGCCGATTATTACTATAAACATATCTATTCCTCCTGGTCTTTGATATCTTCACCTAAATTAGCATCATCAGGATAACTTTTAAAATCACTGGATCTTTCTAAATTTTCCTGGGCAGGTTTATAGGTTGGATCAATATCAAGAGCTGCCCGATACATTTTCATTGCCTGCCCTGAATCACCCCTGACTTCTGCTAAAACGCCCAGGAGATTAAAGGGTTCAGGCCGTTCTGACTTAATATTATTGGCTTTTTGCAAAAGGTTTTCTGCCAGCGAAAAATCTCTCTGATTAATTGCAGACTTTGCCCTTATTATTAGTGAATCATAGTCTTTAAAATCTTCAGCATCTTTGCCTGAAATCTCTTTTCGGTCAATTATCTGCTGAATCTGTTCTTTAATCTCTTCTGGATTAAAGGGTTTCTGGAGATAATCGATGGCTCCTAATTTCATAACCTTTACGGCACTATCAACACTTCCATACCCTGTAATTATTAATACAGGAGTTAGATTATCTTCTTCTCTTAACTGTTCTAAAACCTCTATACCATCCATGCCAGGAAGGTTGAGATCTAAAAGAATTAAATCAAAATTACCACCTTTAACTTTTTCAAGACCCTCTTCTCCATTGAGTGCAAGCTCAATTTGATAATTTTCAGCTTCTAAGGATTTCTTCAACATCTTTCTAATGTTCTCTTCATCATCTATAATCAATAGTTTTTTGTCTGTCATTTTATTCACCTCTAATTATATATATTTATCAACTTCGGCTAAAAGTTTGTTCCGATCTACTGGTTTGACTAGATAATTTTCTGCCCCGGCTTTTAATGTCTCTTCTATACTCTCATTATCAGAGCGGGCTGAAATGATTATTACAGGAATGTCTTTAGTATTCTCATCATCTTTAAGGGTATTTAAGATTTTAAACCCATCAAGTTTCGGAAGGACTAAATCCAGTAAGATTAAATCTGGAAGTTCGTCCTGGGCAAGCTCTAAACCTTTTAGCCCATCCTCGGCAGATATTACTTTATAGCCTTTATTCTCTAAGAGTCTTGAAAAAACAAATAGAATATTCTTTTCATCTTCAACAATGAGAATTTTTTTATTCATCTTTAATTTCCTCTATCTCTGGATTATTGTTTTTAGCCACAGGTAATGAGAAAGTAAATTTAGTCCAGCTACCTTTCTCGCTATCTACCCAGATCCTGCCATTATGAGCAGTAATAATCTCCTTGGCAATAGTTAAACCTAAACCTGACCCAGTTTTTGATTCATTACTTTCGCTCCGATAAAACTTTTCAAAAATCCTGCTTAAATCGGATTTTTTAATGCCTTTACCTGTATCATATACTTCTACATAAACCAGATTTCCCCTCTGTGAGGCAGAGATTTTTATTTGATCACCTTCACCGGTATACCTGAGAGCATTACCAACTAAATTTGAAATAACCCAGCTAATTTTGTTGGGATCAACATCTACTGTTAAATCCTCTGAAATATCGTCAATATAAAGATTTATTGACTTTTCTTCAGCCTGATCTGCAAAATGTTTAATAGTATTCTGAGTCAATTTTTTCAATTTTACAGATCTAATATCTAACTCTATCTTGCCTGATTCCATCTTGGAAAGATCAAGTAAATCTTCAACTAAACTTGTTAAACGATCGCAATCATCAAGAGAGTTCTGCAGGAGCTCTTCCTGGTCAGAATTAATATCTCCTAGATCTTCAGCTACCAGCATATTTAGAGCCATTGTAATTGAAGTTAATGGCGTTCTAAATTCATGGGAGACAGTTGAGATAAAATCTGATTTTAACTGGTCTATCTCTTTTAAGCGGGTTATATCTTCTAGCAATGTAACAGAGAATTTAAGTTTATTGTTATCTGATTTTATTTCTTTATAAACTCTTTTATTTAAGATCTTGTAATAATTTTTTGAATTATTTTTTTCTAGCTCTAAAACTGGTGTTCCTGCTTCATTTTTTTCACATTCTATTTCCCCTGTGATACAGGCAAAAAGTTCCTGATTATTTATGACTTCAAGGAAATGTTTATTTAAATCTTCATCTTTTAAATCAAAGAGGTCTTTACTTTCCTGGTTAAATAATATTAAATTATTTTCTGCATCTGTAACTAATAGGGGACTTGATATATGGTTGACAATAGCTTCAGACTTTTCTTTTTCAACAAGAAGTTTTCTGACATTTACATTTTCATATTCCTGAAGCTTATCGATCATTTTATTGAATTCTTCTGTTAATTCTCCAATTTCATCCTCAGAATTTACAGGAAGTTTCTCCTTAAAGTTCTTTGCTGCAACTTTTTGAATACCTGACTGGAGTTGCTCAACTGGAGCTAAAATTCTTTTTGTTAAATAAAACCCGGATAAAATTGCTATTATAATTCCGGCAATAGAGATTAGGGCTGTAGACAGCATTGCCCTGCCGGCTCTAAAATCTGCTGCCTGTTGAGCAGATATCATTTCATCCTGATTAATACTTCTTAATTCTCTTATTTTTTCTTTGGTCTCAAAAAATTGTTCTGAATAAACTTCATTATAAAACTGTTGCCGCTCTTCAAGTTCCAATTCTCTAAATTCATCGAATTTTACTAGAAACTCTGTATACCTCTCATTGAGTTCTGTAATAATCTGGCTTTCTCCAGATATAGTAATGTTATCTTCAGCTCGACTAAACCATTTCAAAAATTCCTGTTCATAATTTCTAAAAGCAGTCAGCCCTTCTGTTTCCTGGCCACTTAGCACAAGTAAAATGCTGCTATCCTGGCGTTCAATGGCCTCTATCATATTTTCACTGGACTGAATTGACCGGTAATTTTCCTCCATTATATTATTAATTGCTGAAGAGAGCTGACTGAAGTTGTTAATTGACCAGAGGGCAACTAAAAGTAATATTATTATCACAAGAATAAAACCAGTATATATCTTTCCTGAGATAGATTTTGTTAATTTTCTCATTGTTAAATCCTGCCCCTCTGATTAATTTTAAAATAAAAAAACCGCAGAGAAGACTCTACAGTAAATATATTCCATAAACAGCAGTTAGATATAACATTGGATAATTGCTGTAATATAGATAGTCTTCCCTTCGTATACGCTGCTGATGAGGTTAGCTTTAATGGTTCGGGCCGAAGGGAATTTCTAGCCCTACAGTAAAATCATCTACTGATTCACCTAAAATCGGGTCCCCCACTCTCCATGAGAAGATTAAGCAGTTAAATTTTTATTAAAATCGTTATTTTATATTATACTCCTGTTATTAAATAATGTCAAATAACCGATTTTCAAACTGCAAAGTTGAATTGCAAATGGTCTTGCTGACAGCAGGATAAAAAAGCTATATAATTAAATAATACCAAGCTAAATTAAATAGTCAATGAAGTATAATCCTGAATTAAATCAAATAAATATAAAGATTAACGAAGGTGGTAACTGTCAGGTAACTGTCAGTTTAATCTCTAAATAGAAAACCTCCTGCTAAAATCAACTGCAGGAGGTTTATTAATTAACTGATTAAATTTTAGTTGCCTGCCATTATGGCTTCAACATCTTCTTGAGCATCGCCTGTAGGTTTGATATCAAACTTATCGACTAAGACATTTAGGACGTTTTCTGAAACAAAGGCTGGAAGACGGGGGCCAAGCCTGATCCCCTTGACACCAAGTGAGAGTAGGGCAAGTAAGACTATTACTGCCTTCTGCTCATACCAGGCGATATCATAGGAAATCGGTAAATCGTTAATATCATCAACTCCAACAGCTTCTGCCAATTTCTGGGCAATAACAACTAATGAATAGGAGTCATTACACTGACCGGCATCAAGAACTCTTGGAATTCCGCCAATATCTCCGAGGTCAAGTTTATTGTAACGGTACTTGGCACAACCTGCTGTCAGGATAACTGCATTTTCTGGCAGTTCTTTAGCAACATCTGTGAAATAATCACGGTTCTTTAAGCGGCCATCACAACCACCCATGACAACAAAGCGACTGATATCTCCATTCTGGATAGCTTCGATAACTTTATCGGCAATTGAGAGGACTGTATTATGAGCAAAGCCTCCATGAACAATTCCTGTTTCTAACTCTTCTGGAGCTGCAGCATTCTTAGCAGCCTCAATTACTGGACTAAAGTCTTTGCTACCGCCTTCTGGACGGTCGGCGATATGGGTCATGCCATCAAAGCCGACAACACCGGTTGTAAAGACTTTATCTTTATATGAATCTTTAGGTGGTACCAGACAGTTAGTTGTCATTAAAATTGGTCCATTAAACTTCTCAAATTCTTCTTTCTGTTTCCACCAGGAGCCACCATAATTTCCTTTTAGATGGTCATACTTTTTGAATTCTGGATAGGAGTTAGCAGGTAGCATCTCACCATGGGTATAGATATCGATGCCAGTATCTTTAGTCTGTTCTAATAGTTCTTCAAAATCTTTAAGATCGTGGCCACTGACTAAGATACCTGGACGATCGCCAACACCAATATTGACTTCAGTTGGCTCTGGATGGCCATAGGCTGAGGTATTGGCTTCATCTAATAAGGCCATAGTTTTAACACCATACTCTCCACATTCAAGAACAAGACCGGTCAGTTCATCGGCAGAAAGACTATCATCTAGAGTTGCTGCCAGACCTTTCTGCATAAAATTAAAGATTTCTTTATCTTTTTTATCTAAAACATAAGCATGGTCATTATAGGCTGCAATACCTTTAATACCATAGGTTAATAGCTCTCTTAATGAACGGACATCTTCGTTTTCTGTTGTCAGGATGCCGACTTCAAAAGCTTTATCGTCATATTCATCTCTGCTGCCTTTCCAGGTCGCCTGTGGTGGCAGTGATCCCTGATATTCTGAGCCATTCTGCTCTTTATATAATCTATTGAATTTGTCTGCGACCTCTTCTCTGATCTCCTGGGCTTCATCGATTAATTCGACAAAGTCATCTGAGTCAAAGTTAGTATTGGTAACAGTTGCAAATAAACCTTTAGTAATAAATACATCAATCTCTTCGCTGGTATCGGAGCCCAGTTCTCTTAATTTCTCGCCATAGAACGAGATCCCTTTCAGTACATAGACCAGCAAATCCTGAAGATTGGCTGTTTCTGCTGTCTTTCCACAAACTCCTTTAATAGTACAGCCTTCATTTTTAGCTGTCTCTTCACACTGGTAACAAAACATTTCATAATCCATTTTTTATAACCTCCTGTATTCTGATTGATCTACTCATATTTTATGACAAATGAACCCGACTGGCTATGACATTTCTCACATTTCCTAAAATATTTTCGAATCTACTTTCAGACTATCAGGCAGAGCCTTTAAGACCAGGAGTGCTATACCACCTCCTACCAGTGCAGTATAGAGCTGAGGCAGAGTCATCATCTGGGCTATCGGTTCTGGAACCTGAACCATAAAGTTAACAGCCCAGGCCAGGATAAAGAATTTAGCAAGTGCCCCGACTATAACTGCTAAAATTGTTGAGATAGAAAAAACTTTTATTTTGGCTGTGGCAGGTTTAGTTCGTTTTCTGCTCCAGCTAATAAAAAAGAAGATAATTGCATAAAGGGCATTTCCAAAGACGATTGCTGGAATCATTGGTCCAAGTGGTGGTGGCAAAATTCCCCGGATAAAAGCTATAATCGGGGTGAAGGCTCCAATGATTACAGCAGCCAGTGGACCGATGAGGCCAACAGCTATTATCAGGACTGCATTGACTGCCGGCCCTGTTACTGGCTGGGGGAAGCCGCCCATCTGAAAGGCCAGGGCAGCTGCTAGCAGGATAGCTGTTCTTGTCCAGAATTTAGTTGAATTTATTGATATATCAGCCATCTTATCAAATTCCTTTCTTTCTGGAAGTTACCATTGTAAAGAGCAGAACCAGGACAAAACCGAGCAAAAAGAATAATAATTCATGCTGACCAAAACGGGCTGGAATAACTGACTGGACTGAACCTAAAATCAAACCACTTAAAATCATCATAACCGGCCTTCTTAAATTTTTTAATAGCCAGCTTATCAGCCAGGCAAATAAAATAAGACCAATAACCAGTCCTAAGCCAAACGCTCCTAGGGCAAGTATATCAAAGGTAGAAATAGCAGTCAATACAGGCCTATAAACACCTAGTATTACAAGGACTGTTCCACCGCTGATTCCTGGAAGAATCATTGTCATACTTCCTAAAAGGCCACCAATGAAAATTTGAAAATAATCAGTTGATCCAGTAACTGCTGCAGCTGTTTGATTGGCAGAAAAATAATAGGCCAGTGCAAAGCCAAAGAGAACAGCTGCTATATCAAGAAGAACCTTGCTGCTCCGCCGAAAATTACCGGCCTCCTTAATGGTGACCCTTGTGGAAGCCAGGATCATCCCGGCAATAAATGAATAGACTGTAGCAGTGTATAAATTAAATAACCGGCCCATGACAACTGCCCCAAAGAAGGCCCCTCCTGCTGCCCCCAGGCCAAAGGGGATTAAAAATTTTAGATCTATTTTTTTAATTGCTCTTAAAAGAGGCTCATAAATATAGAGAATAATAGCAACAGTTCCACCACTAATACCTGGCAGGGTATTGGCCAGCCCAAGGGGGAAACCCTGGAGCAGAAGTCTTGTCTGTTTATTTAGCAAGGGGCACCTCAGCTGGCTGGCTGCTTGTTAGCTTAAAATCTTCCTGATACAGACTGATGGTAAGTTCCGGGCCAGATTTAAGCTCAATTGTAACTTTATCTGCACCAACCTTTACTGAAATAATGCTCTGATTAATATTGAGCTGGAATGAAAACCCCTGCCAGTTTTCTGGAATAAATGGTGCGAATTGTAATTTGCCATCTCTCATTTTCATGCCGGCAAATCCATGGACTATTGACATCCAGGTCCCTGCCATGCTGGTGATATGGAGCCCATCTTCTGTATCATTATTATAGTTATCTAAATCCAGCCTGGCTGTCCTTAAATATAAATTATAGGCCTTCTCTTCATAGCCTAATTCTGAGGCCAGAATAGCATGAATGCATGGTGATAATGATGATTCATGGACAGTCTTAGGTTCATAGAAATCGAAATTATTTTTAATTGTCTCTAGATCATATTCTTCCTGGAGGAAATATAAGCCCTGTAATACATCGGCCTGTTTGATATAACAGGAACGGAGGATTCTATCCCAGGACCAATTCTGATGAAGAGGCCGGTCTTTTTCTGGAATCTCTGAAGCCGGTTTTAAAACTTTATCAAGATAACCATCCTGCTGCAGGAAGATTCCTCGTTCTTCATCTACCGGATAATAGATATTATCTATGATATCCTGCCAGTTCTCCAGCTCCTCTTCTGTAAGTTCAAGTTCAGTTAACAGTTCCTGGTATCTGGCTGGAGCCTCTTCCTTGATCTTATTTAAAGAATCAAGGGTAAACTCCATGGTCCAACTGGCCATTCTGTTGGTATGCCAGTTATTATGGACATTATTTTCATATTCATTTGGCCCGGTAACGCCAATTAGCATATAAACTTCTTTCCTGGGGTTATAATGGACTCTATCGGCCCAGTATCGGCTAACTTCAATTGCCACTTCTATGCCATAATCATATAGGTACTGGTAATCCCCGGTATAATCGAGATAATTTTTAATTGCATGAACTATGGCGCCATTCCGGTGGATCTCTTCAAAGGTTATCTCCCATTCGTTATGGGATTCCTCGCCATTCATTGTAACCATCGGATAGAGAGCGCCTTTAGAGCCGAGTTTGACTGCATTTTCTTTGGCCTTTTCCAGATGGCGATAGCGGTAATATAATAGGTTTCTGGCGATTTCATTATCAC
This sequence comes from Halonatronomonas betaini, assembly GCF_015666175.1. Taxonomy (NCBI): domain Bacteria; kingdom Bacillati; phylum Bacillota; class Clostridia; order Halanaerobiales; family Halarsenatibacteraceae; genus Halonatronomonas; species Halonatronomonas betaini. The sequence continues at coordinate 187,454 of NZ_JADPIE010000005.1, forward strand.
TGGTATTCAGGTAAAAAGGCAGGCAATAAGCCTCTGTATCCCAGTAAGTTGCTCCCCCATATTTTTCGCCGGTAAAGCCTTTTGGTCCTATATTAAGACGGGGATCATGGCCGGTATAGGTCTGATAGAGTTGAAAGATATTAAACCTGATACCCTGCTGGGCTTTAACATCACCTTTAATTACGATATCACTTTCCTCCCAGATAGCTTCCCAGGCTTTTTTGTGATCGATAAATAGTTGCTCTTCGCCGGTATTCATGGCATTGGCTGATATATTTTGAGCCCTTTGAGCTACCTGGTGATCTTGATAATCTCTATTTGTTGTTAAGCCTAGATACCTGGTTAACTTAAGTTCTTCTCCAGGTTCTACTGAGAATTCTGCATGATGTTGAATATTTTTTTCTGTTATATTATAGCTTCTATTGATTGGCTCCCTGCTATATTGATAATTAACTGCAGATGAGACAATATACTCAGTCTTTTTGGTCTTCATTGTTAAACAGGCCTGGTCTTTAAAGGCCTCTTTATCGACTTCATCCCAGAAGACTTCGCCATAATTGGCATCTTCATTGGTGATAGTGCCATCTAAATGGGGTGATAGCTCAAGCCGGGCAGTATGATTTAAAGGTTTAACCTGATAGGTTATTACTCCGACCTCCCTTTGGTCCATACTTAAAAACCTGCGACTGATAATCTCAGTCTGGCGGTCGTCCTGGTCTTTTACAGTAAACTTTCTCTGGAGCAGTCCCAGTTTCATATCCAGGGTTCTCTGAAAATTTTCAAGCTGCCAGTTATCTGATGCCAGGTCAAGCTCAACACCATTAATCTTTACATCTAAGCCAATAAAATCAACGGCATTAAGTACCTTGGCAAAATATTCAGGGTAACCGATCTTCCACCAGCCAACAACTGTCTTATCTGGGTAATATACTCCGGCAACATAGGTGCCCTGGAGTGAATCTCCTGAATACTTTTCAGCAAAGTTACCCCTTAAGCCCATATGGCCATTGCCGAGGCTCATTACACTTTCGGCAACTCTATTTTCTTCTGGATCGAATCCCTGCTCAATAATCTTCCATTTATCTACTTCAAAATAATCTTTCATCGAATCCCTCCTTGATTTTACTAAAAACTTGTTCAGAACTGATATCTTTTAAACATTTATGGTGATCTAAAGGACATTCATGCTGGCCACAGGGCCGGCAATGCAAGCCCTGATTGACAATAATCGGATAATTGTTTTTAGGCCTGTAAGGGCGGTAGAGAGTTTCATCAGATGGACCAAAAATTGTCAGGGCCGGTGTCCTGACCAGTCCAGCTATATGTACCGGTCCGGTATCGCCGCTAACCATGAATTCTGCTCCTGCTATAACTGCCATTAAATCAGCAATTGAAGTCCTGCCAGCTGTATTATGCAAACGTTTTTCCTGGCCGGCAGAAATCTGCTTTAGAATCTGATTATTCCTTTCAATATCTCCAGGTCCACCGGTTAAAACCAGGTCTAAATCTGTCTCTTTTATGAATTCATCTGCAAGGGAGGCAAATTTATCTACTGGCCACCTTTTGGTTGGCCAGCTGCCTCCTGGATTTAAAATTAAATAGGGCTGACCGGCCAAACCAAGTTCAGAGTTTTTTTCTGGAGAAAGCTCTGCCGGTTTAAATTCTGGTAATTTAATTTCTTCTGGCGACTCAATTCCTAACTCTGGCAACCAGCCTAAAAAATATTCTACCATATGCTCTCTGCCAGGATCCCAGTCTTTATGATAATGATAGAAAAAACGCTGACCGGAACGATTATAGCCGGCTCTAAAGTCTGTAGCTATTAGCCGCTGGAGGAGTGCAGTTCTCCAGTTGCCATGAATGTTTAGACTCAATGGGATTTTCATTTTTTTAAGTTTGCTGGCAAATCGGAAGGATTTATTTAAGGGCCAGCTTTTATTGTAACTTAAAGTTCTATCAATAAAATTTAGCTGCCTGGGCAGATCTATAAAATTTGAATTGGCTATTAAAGTCAACTCTAAATCTGGTCTGGAATCTTTGATGGCATTTAAAAGGGGCAGAGAAAAGACCAGGTCTCCAAGATAAAGAAGGTTTATAATCAGGATTCTATCTGTTGCTTGAAATTCTCTCTTTAATGCTTTGATTATAATTCCTCCCTATCTTTATATTGAAGAGTCATTGAAAATAGTTTGATTGCTGCCTCTTTAACTTCCTGGGTTGTAATCTCATCCATACAGCGATTGGTCTTAAGTGGACATTTTCTCTCCCAGCAATTGATACATTCTAGCTCTTTCTTATGGATTACCAGATTGTCCTGACCATATGGCCCATGGGTAACAGGGTCTGTTGGCCCCATCAGGGCCAGACAGGTTGTACCTGAGGCTGCTGCTAAATGGAGCGGCCCGGTATCGCCACCGATAAAGAGATTTGCGGCCTTAGAGAGGCCAAACTGTTCTATAAGGCTTAACTTTCCAGCCAGGTTAAAAAGCTGGCCATTATGGTGCTCTCCCTGGTTTTTATTAATTAAAGGTTCAAATTTTGCAGCCAGCTCACCGGCCTCGGCCGGTCCTCCACTTATAACTATATTTATACCTTTATTCAAAAAGTCCTCTACTAAATTAAAATATCTTTCTAAAGTCCAGTCTTTACTGGCCCAGCTTGACCTGGGATGAATTATGATAAAAGCCTGATTTAAAAGGTTTTCAGGAATATTTATATCCCATTCAGGAGGTAAGCTGAGACCATAATCTATCTGATAGTCTTTATCTAATTTAATGCCAAGACTGCTGGCAACCTCTGCTAAATATTTTTCTATCTGATGGACTTTCTCGTCTTTACCTTTAAATTTTTTTTGATAGAATAAACTGCTTGCCTCTTTTCCCCTGGCCGGGCCATAGGTCCGGCCTGGATGGGCCAGATAGGCTGGCAGGGCGCTCTTAAAGAGGCCATGGAGATCAAAACTAAGATCATATTTCTCCTGCTGCAGCCGTTTTGTCCAGTCATTAAATGTTATTAACCTGGAAGTTAATGGCAGTTTATTCCTGCCCCGCCATTTGCTCTTTGGCAAAATCTTAACCTGGTCAATATCCTTTTGATGCTGAAGCAGGGGGGCTGTCAGCTCCTCAACCAGCCAGTGGAGTTTATATTCCGGTCGATTTTCCTTTAAGAGTGAAAATGCCGGAAGGGTATGGACTATATCTCCAATTGCACTTAATCTGATAAACAGGGTTTTCTTTTTTCCTGGTCCCAGGGGCATAAGTCGTAAAATTGAATCTGTGAGCTTATCTATCTCCCTGGCTTTCTCCTCTAACTTAAGATAACCTGATCGACCGGATTCTTTAATTAAATCTTCATCTGCAAGCAGGCTGGAAATTTTATCAGCCAGTTGATCTGTATTATTGAAAAAATGGATACCCTGGCCGTCTGCAAAATCTTTAAGCAGACTCCTGATATTTGATTGATTCGGTCCTATCAGAACAGGCACCTGAAAGCTTAATGGTTCCAAAAAATTATGGCCACCGACATCGGCAATGGTGCCTCCAATAAAGGCCAGGTCTGCATAGGAATATATTTCTGTTAAGTCACCGATTGTGTCAACTACAATAACTTCAGTCTCAGCTGATAGCTCTACTTTCTCTTTGAGTTTTGACCAGAGCTGATAGTTTAAGGAATTTTTATTTAAGAGATCTTCTATTTCTGGCCTTCTTTCAATATGCCTGGGGGCCAGGATAAGTAATGGCCTCTTAGTGGCATCAAGGTTTTGATAGATTGAAATTAATCTTTTTTCTTCAGGAGGATGACTGCTCCCGGCTACAAATTTTTTTTTATCCAGAGAGTTGAATTTATCAGCTGAACCAGGCTGTAAATCCAGTGCCCCTCCATATTTTAAGTTGACCATATTCTCAACATCTTCAGGCCTGGCACCTAGCTCAATTATCCGTCTGGAATCAGTTGAACTCTGCATATAAAATCTATCTATTAATCTTAAAAACGGCCTGAAGAAGAATTGCAACTTATTATACCTGGGAAAACTTTTATCGCTTAATCTGCCATTAACTAAACTGATCTTAACCCCATTGCTGGCAGCCTGGTTAATCAGGCCAGGCCATAACTCAGTCTCTATTAATAATAAAAGGTCAGGCTGGAGCCTTTTGATAAAAAGCTTGATCAGGGGGTAAAAATCAAAGGGAAGATATGAGATAATATCGATCCCGGATAAGTCTTTTATGGCCAGTGATCTGCCAGCTGGCGTCATAACTGTTAAAATAAAAAAATAGGACTGATCAGATTCAGATTTAAGCTCCTTGATCAGCTGATCTGCTACTTTAACTTCGCCAACTGAGGCTGCCTGGATCCAGATGATCTGCTTGCCCTGACTCTTTTTAAACTGACGGTCTTTTAAGAGGCCAAGTCTTTCTCTAATCTCTAAAAATCTGCCCTGAACAGCTAAATAAATTAGATAGGGGATAAGAATGAAAATAGTGGCCAAAAACATAATTAAATTATAAAGAAGGTATAAGAGTGATTTCATTTAGCCCTCACCTCTATCAACTTTCCAGCGTTTATGGAACCATAACCATTGTTCAGGAGATTGTCTGATCGCCTCTTCAGTTGCCCTTAATAAAGGCTTTAGGTATTCAGGTTCATCGGCTTTTTTAATGCCCCTGGGGACACTGACAGCTTCACCTAGTTGAACTTTATATTTTGCAAAGGCTTCCCGATGGATAAAAATAGGCAAGACTATTGCATCGGTTTTAGTGGCCAGCCTGACTGCTCCACGGTGGACACTGGCTGGTTCACCAAAGAAGTCCATAATATGTACTATTCCACTGGCATGTTGATCCCCTAATATTATTGTAGAGTTGCCTGACTTAAGATTTTTGTAAATCTTTATTAAACCTTTGCTGGTAGCTGTTGTTGTTTCAACGCCAACATTTTTACGGATCTTATTTATTTTATCGCCTAGATCACCTAATCGCTGTCTCTTTTCAATGGAAAGAAAATCACTGGTATGGCTGGCTATTTCAGCTCCAAGCCATTCCCAATTGCCAAAATGGGCTGTATAAAAAATTACTCCCTGTTCTGATTCCAGTAGTTCCTTGAATCTTTCAGGATTTTCAAGGCTAATTCTATTCTGCCATTCTTTTTGCTTTAATTTCTCTATCAGGAGGAATTCAATTAAAACCTGGCCAAAATGAAGATATGTATCCTTTAAAATCTTTTCTATTTCCTCTGATGAATATCTGTTTCCAAGAGCCAGTTCCAGATTGCTTCTGGCTACTTTTTTCCTCACCTTGAAAAAATACAGGACTTTACCGATGCCTCTGCCAGTCTTTTCAGCAATTATTTCAGGAACAAACTTAAAGAATTTATATAAAATGTTAAATATAAGGGTGATTAATAGGGCTTTGATTTTATCCATATTACCAGACCTTAGCCCTTAATAAATCCTGGAAGTTAACCATACCCAGGGGAGAGCCATTATCATCAATTATAGGCAGATGATTAATTTCTTTCTGTTCCATTAATTTTAGGGCTTCAGCAGCCAGTTTTTCTTCGCCAATAGTTTCTGGATCGGCTGTCATAATCTCAGAGACTCTGGCATTAAGAAGATCTTTATTTTGAGATTTTACCGCTCTTCTGATATCACCATCGGTGACTATGCCAATTAAACGGCCTGCCTGATTTATAACGGCAGTTGAACCCATTCTACTTTCAGTCATCGTAAATAGGGCCTGCTGGACTGATGCCTCGGCTTTGATTTTAGGATTCTGATCCCTGATTTTTAGGACATCAGCAACGGTAGTCAATAATTTTCTACCCAGGCTACCTGCTGGGTGATAGAGGGCAAAGTCCTCTTCTGTCAGGCCATTAAGGCCGGCCAGGGAAACTGCCAGGGCATCGCCTAGAGCCAGTGAGGCTGTTGTCGATGTTGTTGGAGCTAAATCTAAATGGCAGGCCTCGCCGGTGACCCCTGTTGAAATAACTGAATCGGCCTGATTGGCCAGGGTGGAATCCAGATTCGATGTGATCAGATATAATCTGGCGCCGATTCTTTTTATCGATGGAATCAGTTTGATTATCTCCTCAGTCTCGCCGCTATTGGAGATAGTTATGATTATATCTTCACCGGTTACCATTCCCAGGTCTCCATGGAGGGCTTCCCCGGCATGAACGAAATAGGCCGGTGTTCCTGTGCTGGAGAAGGTAGCAGCTATTTTGCGGGCAATCAGACCTGACTTGCCAACGCCTGTCAGGATAATCCGGCCTTCAGATAAATAGATCCCTGAAAGAAATTCTGAAAAGTTACCATCGATCTCTTCTGCCAGATTTTTAACAGCAGTTGCTTCATTTATTAAGACCTGCCTGGCCTGATTTAGGGCCTGTTTGATTTTATTTGGATCAATATTTTTTCTAGCCATTATTCGAGATACACCTTTCTATATACCTTTTTTAAGATCGTCAAATGCCTTAATCTCTTTTAATAAATTCTCCATCTTATCAACTGGAATCATAGTCGCACTGTCACTTAATGCTTCAGCTGGATTGGGGTGGGTTTCAATAAATAAGCTTGAAATACCAACAGCTGTTGCTGCTCTGGCCAGGGCCGGTGCATATTCCTTTTCGCCACCTGAGCTATCACCGGCAGCTCCTGGGAGCTGTACGCTATGGGTTACATCAAAGACAACTGGATAGCCGGTTTCAGCCATCCTTACCAGGGAGCGGAAATCTGAGACCAGATTATTATAGCCAAAACTTGCCCCTCTTTCAGTTAAAAGGATTTTATGGTTGCCAGTACTTTCAAGTTTTTCTACAACCTGATCGATATCCCAGGGGGCCAGAAACTGCCCCTTTTTGACATTGGCTATCTTTTTTGTTTCTCCAACAGCCAGTACCAGGTCTGTCTGGCGACACAGGAATGCCGGTATTTGAATTATATCCAGGACTCTGCCGGCAATCTCTGCCTCCTCTGGTGAATGGACATCTGAAAGAACCGGAATGTCCAGGGTATCTTTAACTTCTGCCAGTATGTCCAGCCCTTCATCCAGGCCAGGGCCTCTAAAGGATTCATGGGATGAACGATTGGCTTTATCATAGGAGGATTTAAAGACAAAGGGGATTCCTAGTTTATCTGTGATATTCTTTAGAGTTGAAGCTGTTTCTAAAGCCATCTCCCTGGATTCGATAACACAGGGACCGGCTATTAGGACAAATGGCTCCTTCTGGCTAAAGACTACATTATCATTTACTCTTATTTTAGTTGCCATCTTAATTTAAGCCTCCATTATCTTTTAAAATTTTGCTGACTTCCTTTAAATCTTCAGGGCGGTCGATTCCAGGTCCATGATGCTCTGTTATCCCGACTTTAATTTTATAACCATTTTCTAGAGCCCTTAACTGCTCCAGAGATTCTGCTTTTTCCAGTGGAGTTGGCTCTAACTCGGTATATTTCAGTAAAAAATCTTTTCTATAGACATAGAGACCTATATGCTGGAGAAAATTCTGGTCCAGGATATCTTCTTCTCTATAATAGGGGATTTTAGATCTGGAAAAATACAGGGCCAGGTTATTTTTATCCAGGACAACTTTAACTCTATCAGGTTTTCTGGCCTCAATTTCTGAGATAGGGCTTGCCAGAGTTGCCATTTCGGCATCTTTGCTATCTTTTAGAATTTTAATGGCCTGATCTATCATCTCTGGCCTGATTAATGGTTCATCGCCCTGAACATTGACAATGAAATCTGCAGTTAACTCACTGGCTACCTCTGCCAGCCGATCAGTTCCGCTCCGGTGTTCAGAGGAGGTCATAACTGCCTGGCCACCAAAGCCTTCGACCTTTTTATAAATTCTCCGGTCGTCAGTTGCAATTATTACTCTATCAACAAGCTCTGCCTGAATTGAACGTTGATAGACATGATCAATAACAGGCTTTCCATTCAGGTCAGCGATGATTTTCCCAGGAAATCTCTTCGAACTATATCTTGCAGGTATGATAACTACTGAATTCAATATTAGCACCTCTTAATCTTCAATATTTTCCAGTAAACGGGTTGCAATATTTTTAGACTGGCCTGTCTGGTCTTTAAAGGCCATTTTGATCTCAAAACTATATAAACCTATATTTTGAATACTTAAAAAATCGAGTAAGGAATCGTCTAATTTGACTATATCTTTGCCAGTTGTTATTAGATAATCTATATTTTCACTGGCAAATTTTTCAACTATCTGCTTGAAGTCTTCTCTAGTATAAATATGATGATCTGGAAAAATAAAATGTTTGACCAGATTACAGCCCTGCTCCTGTAATGAAGCTTCAAAAGCCCCGGGGTTGCCCAGGCCACTAAAGGCTATAACATCTTTATTATTTAGTTTATTAAGTCCAAGCTTCTCGCCATTAATGCTCTGTAAATGTGACGGGACATGATTTGACAGATATATGTAAGATAAATCGTTATAACTCTTTAATTGATTTATAATCTCATTTAAGCTGGAATTACTAACCTGATCGACCCTTGATATGATAAAACCATCTGCCCTTTTTAATGAGCTTTTTGGCTCCCTTAATAATCCTCCTGGAAGCAGGTGATTATAACCAAAGGGATTTGTGGCATCAATTAATACTATATCATAATCTCTAATTATTTTTCTATGCTGGAAGCTATCATCTAATAGAATAATATCTGGATTAAATTCAGCCTGGACATAGCTGGCTGCCTTTAATCTATCCCTGCAGATGACAACAGGTATTTCAGGCAGTTTGTTGGCCAGCATAAAGGCTTCGTCTCCTGCAAATTTAGCTCCGACTAGAATTTTTTCGCCATTTGATACTACCAGGGGTTCCTGATTATCGCCTTTATAACCTCTACTGATAATAACAATATCTTTGCCAGAATTTTTTAATTCAGTGGCAAAGGCTTCTACTGCCGGGGTTTTACCTGTGCCCCCTGTTGTAATATTGCCAATACTTATAGTTTTAGCAGCAACTCTGCCCTGTTTGATGATATCTTTATCATAGAGCAGATTTCTAAGCATTACTGCCAGCCGATATATATATGATAAAAGGATTAATAATATCCTTAAGATAGCTGGTATCAGGCCCTTTTTATTGCCACTGATAATATCTAATAGATAATTGATTAATTTATTTTTCATCTTTTTAAAGCCTCTCTTCAGCAGCTTCATTTGCTTTTTCAAGGCTGGCTTCAATTATTTTAGCTGCCTCCTGCCGCTCTAGATCTTCTAAATCTTTAATCGGTTGGCCATAGTAGATTACAATTTTGCTAAAAAGTAAAGGCAACTCAAAATTATCCCAGCTCTTTTTAAAGGTATGTTTCCAGCCATTGGCCACACCTATTGGGATGATCGGACAGCCACTCCGCTGCTGGATCATAACTGCCCCAAGTTTTATTTTTCTGGCCGGGCCTCTAGGGCCGTCAGGGGTTATAACTAGCTGGCGCTGATTCCTAACTAATTTTAACATTTTTTTCAATGAACTAACAGCCCCTGATGAACTGGAGCCCCGAACAACTTTCCAGCCTAATTTTTCTAATGACTGGCTAATAATTTCCCCTTCTCTACTCTGGCTGGCTAAGGCTGTATAATTATGCCTGGCAAGGGCTACTGCTATAGACCAGAGATGGCAGTGCCAGCCTAACATCAGGCCACCCTGGCTGATAGCACCTTCAGCTTCCAGACGATTATGTTCTTCAATTCTATATGTTAATCTTCCTAATCTCATTAATTTTTCTAAAATAAATGGATAATGTTTTTCCATAATACCCCTTCCGAAACTGGCTGAATTAGTTCTGCTTGTCATCAGCCAGACCATAATAATGAATACCCATCCCTGAAACTTCATGATCTACACTTAAACCTGGTATCCCCAGTTTACCATAAAGTCCAACAGCAAGATGGAAGCCTTTTCTGACAATCCCAATTTTTATTCCAGCACCAGATATGCTTAACATCGGCCTGTCAAAATCTCCTAAAGCCCGTTCTACTGTTCTGGTTAAAACCCGCTGATCCTGGACGTCTTCATCAATAACTCCACCTTTGATGGCAGCTCCCAGGGAATTTCTTAATATCTTATTTTTAACTTCCTCACCCTTCCCGCCTGCTCTGGTTATGACAGGCAGGTAGCCCTCTGTCTTTAGGGCTTCAATAAATTCATCATCTCTATCATCATCAACCATAGCCAAAATAATGGCCACTTTACCAAGTGACCGCTCTCCTTCAATATTTATGAATTCACTGATCATAAAATCGTCTAACATTTTTTCACCTCATCTAAGAATACTTAATCATCCTACTTAACTATAATTCAATATTTATAGTTATTCTCCTGCTTTAAGCGTTAATCTAATTTATGCTTGCGACCAGAATCGGTCTGATCTATTAATTCTTCAGGGAACGGTTTGAAATAAACCTGATTTATTAAATAATCTACATCCTGCTCTATAATCCAACCGTTAAGGAGGTATAGGGGAACACTTAGTGGAACCATGCCTTTTCTATATTTTTTGACTGTGTCCAGGAAAAATTCTATCTCACCTGTTTTTAGTTGATCTGAAATATAGCCAAAACAATGGTTTAAGACATTCTCCTGCAGCCCTGGCTTTGAACTTCGGTTGATTGTATCTTTTAGAAGTTCTTTATACTGACTGATTAATTCATCTATAGCTAAGTCTTTATTATTTGCAGTTAACTGGCCCATTAATTTTAGGTTTTTAGGGGAGAGAGCCATTAATAGATATTTGTGTCTGGTATGAAAATCAATCAGATCCTTTATCTTTTTAGATTCTTCAACTTTTCTAAATCTGGCCATTGTAAAGATAGCTGTTAAGAAATCCTCTCGCATCTGGAGATTATTTAATCTGCCATCATTTTCAGCAGGGATATTGCCGTAATAATCAAAAACTGCCCTGGCAAAAAGGCCCTCTGTCTTTTTATGGGGGGCAACATCTTTTAAGGCTGGATATAATTTAACTGATTTGCAGCCACATGATGGTGAGCCTTCCTTGCAGATAAAGCCATCAATTTTTTGATTGTCTTTAAAAAAATTAAGGGCGGTGGCCTTTAATTTATCAGTTAAATCTGCCCCTGTAGCTGGCTGGCGGAGTCTAATTTCTTTGCCCTCTTCAACTAAACGAAGGGTCTGCCTGGGAACAGGCAGACCTATTTCAACTTCAGGGCAGATCGGATGGTATTCAACGAATTCTCCTAGCTTTTTTAGAAATTTAATATCAAATCTCTGGCCTGAATAATAACAATGGGCAAAACCTAGACATTTACTTATTATTAATTCTGGAGCTGGATAGTCTATCATTTTCTCTCCTCCTGATATCTGGGATTAGATTATGCAATTTTTATTACAAAGTCATCTCTTTCTTCTGAGTAACCGATCTCAATAACTGAGCCCTGTTCAGGTTCTTCTTCTAAAAGAAATAATGCCAGTTTATCCTTGATCTGATTCTGGATTACCCTTTCTAAAGGCCTGGCACCATAGGCAGGGTCGTAACCTAGAACTGCAAGCTGGTCTTTAGCAGCTTCAGTTACTGTTAAGTCAAATTCCTGTTCAATGACTTTTTCAGCCAACTCCTGGACCTTGATTTCTACGATCTGTCTGATATGGTTTTCATCAAGGCTATGGAATATGATTCTGCCATCTATTCTATTGATAAATTCAGGCCTAAAAGTCTGTTTCAATGCCTGATTGACTTTTTCTTTGATTCTTTCGTGATCATCTAAGTCCTGGATATATTCTGAACCGATATTTGATGTCATGATGATAACAGTATTTCTAAAATCAACTTCTTTCCCGTGGCTATCGGTAAGGATACCGTCGTCTAAAATCTGGAGTAATATATTGAAGACATCAGAATGGGCCTTTTCAATCTCATCCAGGAGAATTACTGAATAGGGCTGCCGTCTGACCTTTTCTGTTAGCTGGCCACCTTCATCATAACCGACATAACCTGGAGGGGAACCGATCATTTTGGCAACTGCATGGCGCTCCATATATTCTGACATATCAAGCCTGATTAGATTCTTCTCCCGATCAAATAGATGGGCTGCCAGGGTCTTGGCAAGTTCTGTCTTGCCGACTCCAGTCGGTCCCATAAAGAGGAATGAACCTAATGGCCTATCCTCGCTCTGGAGGCCGGTTCTGGATCTTCTAATGGCGTTGCTTACAGCATTAATGGCTTCATCCTGGCCGACGACCCGTTTTGAGAGCTCTTCTTCCAGTTTTAATAATTTTTCCTTTTCTGATGAGAGTAACTGCTGAACAGGGATATCTGTCCAGGATGCGACTATACCGGCGATATCCTCCTCTGTTACCTCTTCTCTCAGGATATCCTGCTGTTCAGGACTTCCTTCAACTTTCTCCCTGATCTGGTTTAGTTCCTTTTCTAAATCTGAGAGTTTACCGTATTTTAATCTGGCAGCCTCCTCATAGTTTGCTTCTCTTTCTGCATTTTCTGCTGCCAGCTTGACTTTTTCTATCTCCTCTTTTAATTCCCGCTGTCGCTTAATTAAATCCTTTTCCTGGTTCCAGCGGGCCATTAGAGGATCTCTTTTTTCTTTTAATTCGTTAATCTTTTCAGTCAGTTCTGCCAGCTTTTCTTCAGAGCCTTCCTCTTCTTCATTTTTTAAAACTTCCCTTTCTGTTTCCAGTCTTCTTAAGCGGCGATTTAATTCATCGATCTCTAAAGGCATTGAGTCTATATCTATCTTGACCTTGGCTGCAGCTTCATCTACCAGGTCGATTGATTTATCTGGCTGATAGCGTTCAGTTAAATATCGTTCTGATAATTTGGCAGCTGCCTCTAGAGCTTTATCCTGGATTCTTACGCCATGATGGATCTCATATTTTTCTTTTAAGCCTCTCAGGATTGAAAGGGTATCTTCTAAATCTGGCTCTTTGATCTGGACTGGCTGGAATCTTCTTTCTAAAGCTGCATCCTTTTCAATATGCTTTTTATATTCATCCAGGGTTGTGGCTCCTATACAGTGAAGCTCTCCTCTGGCCAGTGCCGGTTTTAAGAGATTGGAGGCATCCATGGCGCCTTCGCTGGCACCGGCACCGACTATTGTATGCATCTCATCAATAAAGACAATATATTTGCCTTCAGCTTCTTTAATCTTTTTTAGGACAGATTTTAATCTATCTTCAAACTCACCCCGGTATTTGGCTCCGGCTAAGAGTGAGCCCATATCCAGTTCTATTACTTTTTTGTTCTTTAATACCCCGGGGATATCTCCAGTGACTATTCTCTGGGCAAGGCCTTCAACTACTGCAGTTTTACCGACTCCTGGTTCGCCGATTAAAACAGGATTGTTCTTCCGTCGCCTGGAGAGAACCTGCATTATTCTCCGAATTCTTTCATCTCTTCCAATTACCGGGTCAAGTTTTCCTTCCTTTGCCATATCAGTAAGGTCAATTGTATATCTCTCTAAAGCCTGGAATTGATCTTCAGAATCAGGACTATCGACTTTTGCTCCCTGCCTGATCTCATTGATTATATTTTTTATTTTTTCTTTATCTATTTCTTTATCTGTAAATAGTTTTGCTGTTTTATTGTCTGAACTAACAAGGGCAAGCAGGATATGCTCGGTTGAAATATAATCATCATTTAATTTCTTTGCTTCCTGACGGGACTGCTGTAAGATATTATGCATATCCCTGGACATATATATTTGATTGCTATCAGAACTATAAACTTCTGGAAGCTGGGTAATTAATTTCTGGCAATCTTTAGATAGTTGCTCTAAATTTAAACCTAGCTGTTCTAAAATTGGCCTGGTTACTCCCTGGTCTTCCTCAAGCATAGCTTTTAGTAAGTGGGGTGGATAGATTTCCTGATTATTATTATCTGTAGCTATCTGCTGGGCAGTAGCCAGTAACTCCTGTGACCTTCTTGTAAAGTCATCCATTTTCATAGATATCACCTCATGCTGTTATTTTCTTTTTTATATTATACAGCAATGGTCAAAGATAGTCAAACTTTTTATTTTGCAATTAATTACCGTCTAATATAATAGTTCTCGGCCAGGGCACTTATTCCTTTTAAAATATAAAATCGGTGACTAATTATATCTAAACCAGGTTTATTAATTGGAGATGATTTTAAGGTAGCTATCTCTCAGGAATAGGTTGTTAAAGTTTTAGGACTGGGTTGATACTGGGTTGGTACTGGGTTAGTACTGGGTTGGTAGCGGTTCGGCACCGGGGAGGTACCGAGGAGATACCGGGGTGGGACTGGAGGAAAGGTATATTACTCTACTTCTAATTAGTTTTATCAGTAAATTAATCTGAGATAAAAATAACCCTGTGGTTTTAGTCACAGGGCCTTTTAATTAACATATAAGTGCTTTTTTATCTGAGTCGGAAAACCGCTCAAGCTGTTTACCATAGCGGAGGTTTTCTCTATAATTATATAGCTTATTATCGATTACTTTTAGCTCTTTTAATAATTCTTTTTCTTCATTAGTTGTCTCAATCTGCTCTACAATCCCACCATTATTGATTATAATTCTTTTATCTGCCATTAAAGCCAGGATAGGATCGTGGGTGGCCATCAGAACTATTTTATCTTCGCCTACCAGTAGATCCAGGGCCTTTTCTCTATCGATACCGGCATTTTCTATTTCATCGATCAGGACAATTGGCGATGAGCTTAAAATTGCTGTGTCGGCTATCATTAATGCTCTGGACTGGCCGCCACTCAAGCTTGTTATCTGGGCATCTGCAGGAAACTTTTCTCCAGCCAGTTCATTGGCCTCCTGGATAATTCTTGCGACTATTTCATCAAGGTTTTTGACCAGCCTGCTTTCCCCATGGAGACGGATGAAATCTTTTACTGATAGATCCATAACAAAGTTCATATTCTGGGATAACTGGGCAACCAGTTTCTTATTTCCAGATAGCCTCCATTTTTTATCAGGAACCTGGCCATCGATCAGGGTATGCCTGGAGGTTGGGGTATCGCCCTGGGCAGTCCATTCTATATCTGCCAGCAACCTGCTTTTTCCAGAACCAGTTGGACCTACAATTGAGACAATCTCTCCTGCTTCAATTGTAATCTCATCAAAATTTTCTTCCTTGCCTTCTTTATTCAGGCCTGGCAATAATGTTAATGAGGTAACTCTATCCTCTGTGGTTCCTAAAAATTCTTCCATATTTTTTATATATGCAATCAGCTGGTCGACAAAACCATCCAGGTCATACATTATTTCTTCTCTCTCTTCAAGAGAGAGGTTCTGATAAATCTCTGTTAGAGTTTTATCTTTATTCTTTATTGGTAGATCCTGTTCTTCCAGATATGATTCAATGAACGGATATTTATTTATTAAATTCTTTACTGATATATTTTTTATATAATTTCTTTTAATCATTGTCATCACCTAAATCTATTTTTTTAACATTTCCTAGTTGATGTTCGTCGCCAATTCTTGTTTCGCCAAGACAGTATGAACACATTGCTGATGGCATTGAGAATCTTAGCTTACGACCGGTTACAGTTTCAATATCCTCTTCTTCGTCATAGAGGAAGGTTGAAAATTCATAGGCTCCCTGGCCAGTCAGTCCGTTAACATGCATTACTAATGCTGATGGGTTAACATCACTGACCCTGGAGGCAAAGACTTCTCTTTCTGCCTGGGATACGATGTCACCTTTAGTAATTACAACCATATCAGCTCTTTTAAGCATTGGCCCGATTTTACGGGGGGTATTAATTCCGCTCAGGTTGTCAATTACACAGATTGCTTTTATTTCATTGATATAGGGTGAACATCTATTACATAAACCGGCACTTTCGGTAATTAGCATATCCAGTCCTTTTTTTCTCCCCCACTGGACAACCTCTTCTATATTACTAACAAAATAATGGTCAGGGCATAACGAGCCTGAAAGTCCTTTTTTGACAGGGATGCCCTCTTTTGCATATAACTCATCATCATCTGTATAAAGGCAGTCAAATTTAACGACTCCAACATTGATATTGCGCTCTTTTAGAGCATTGATAGTCTTTAAGATAACAGCAGTTTTTCCTGAAGAAGGCGGACCTGAAAATGTTACTAGATTCATATTATATCGCCTCCCTGGCTGTCTGATTAAATTTATCTGTCAATTCGTCTATTAATTCTCCTGGATTATTCTCCCGCAAGAAGTCCCAGCCTGGCCACATGAACTTGCTATTCTCTGGCAGGTTGTTGTCGATATCGGCTCTTACAGATGGGAATAAACCCTGTTCTGAGAGAATTGAACCGACCTTTTTTGAGGCAAAGAAATCTACAACTGGCTGTAATTCTGGCAGAGATGATTCTTTGATTAGCATAAAGATAGGGCTGATGATGGCTCCATCTTCTGGCCAGACAAATTCCATATGTGGAAATCTTTTGGCCATTCTGGTAAAGAAGTAGGGCATGATTGTTACTGCCGGTTCACCCTGCTTTTTTCGGCCACCTTCTTTAACCATCTCTGAAGGATGCAATGATTTCTGCATTGAGCGGCCAAGCTTTTCTACTCCTTCAGTTCCGTATTTTTTATAAATATTAATTAATATAGCATTGAATAAATCAAAATCACTTACAGGCAGACTGATACTATTTTCAAATTCTGGCTTTAGAAGATCTGCCCAGGTTTTAGGAGCTTCACGACCGGCAAGCTCTTCCTGGTTAACCAGGAATACTGCTGGAACGACACCTATTATCGAATAGTCACCTTCTGGATCAAAAAGATTGATATCATTTCTAACAAAGTCATTATTTAGGTCTGTTAAGCCTGTTGTATCTTTGAAGATATCTTTCCGCCTGTAATGATCCATTAAGTCTCTATCAAAGAAGAGATCGAACCCAGCTGAAATATATAGATCAGAAAGTTTTTCTGCAGATGGCTTATCCTCAATACTTTCTTTTAACCAGTCTAAGCCCTGGGATGCTGATTTAAGTTCTCTTTTGATAGGTGAACTGATTTCATTTTCTAATTGATCTATACCTTCCAATAGAGGCATCTTTACTGGACATGGGAGTAAACCTGTTATTTTTAAAGTCTTTTTGTCATTATCCCCATTATCGATATCTCTTTGCTCAGCTGAGTTATCAAGCTCAGTTATTAATAACTGAACCAGCTTATCCAGGTCTAGAGACTTCATCATTGTAGCCTGTTTTAAGCTTATCTTGCTGCCAAAAGCCTCTCTTTTTTCATCATCTTTAAGCTGTTCGAAACCTTTATTAGCCAACAAGTCAATTAATTCTGGATATCTGTCTGTAATTTCATATAGCGTATCATTAACAGAGAAATATTTATTTTCCACTTTTATCACTCCTGTATTTATTATCATATTTCATCTTTGTTTTTTATCACTATATAAAATATACCATTATACTATACTTTTCTCTGTGACAGATATCACGGTAAGAGAAAAAGTTTATTTTTCTATTTGTCTGATTTTATTAATACTTACTCTCTGGGGCTTTTCAGCTTCATCTCTAACCTTTACATCTTCTGGCTTACAGTTATGATAATCTGCGATCAGCCTTTTCACCCTGGAGCGGCAGAAATTTGCCTGACAATTGCCCATGCCAGCTCTTGTTCTCCTTTTAATTGCATCAGCTGTCTTAATCGTTATATCTCTATTTAGGGCATCTAAAATCTCGGCTTCAGTTACTGTTTCACATCTACAGATTATATTTTTTTCAGGATCTTTAGCATCTATTTTGCCATCAAAGTTTTCATCTTTTATTTTGATTATAGGCTCTCTTTTAGGATTAAAATCCTGGTTCTTTTCCAGTTTAAGCCCGGAATTCTCTAATATCTTAACTACTTTTTCTGCAATTGCAGGAGCAGCTGTTAAACCTGGGGAATCTATACCTGCAACATTAATAAAGTTAGAAACCCTGCTTTCTTCAATTATAAAATCATCACGGTCTGAACTGGCTCTGACCCCTGCAAAGGTTGTCAGGGCTCTCTTTAAATTGAAGTCTGGAATAGATTTCCTGGCAGTCTCAATTATATTTTCTAACTCTTCAATGGTTGTATCAATATTTTCTGGTTTATCTATCTCCTCACTATTTGGTCCGATCATAAAGTTGCCATGATAGGTGGTCGTTACCAGGACCCCTTTAGTTTCCGGTGTCGGAGTTTGAAAAATTACTTTTTCAACTAAATCAGCCTGATCCTTGCCAAATAATATATACTGACCTCTTCTTGGGTTTATAGAGAAATTATCTGCTCCAGCATATGATGCTACTTTTTCACTCCCTGTTCCAGCTGCATTAATTAGAAATCTACTTTTATAGTTTTGCTTTTTAGTGATAATTTCAAAATGGTCTTCCTGATTATTTATATTGGTAACCTCTGATGATAATTTAAGTTCAACTCCATTATCAACTGCATTTTCGGCTAAAGCAACAACCATTTCATAGGGAGAGGCAACTCCGACTGAGTGACAGTAAAAGGCTATCTCAACTTCTTCATTAATATTTGGCTCAAGTGATTTGATTTTATCATAATCGATTATTTCAATATCATCTTCACTATGCCCGACTGCCAGGGCGTTCTCATAAATTTTTTCAAGTTGCTTTTTATCCTGTTCATTAAAACCAATCACCAGGGCACCAGGTCTTCTAAAGCCAAAGTTTAACTCTGAATCAAGTTTCTTAAAGGCTTTATTGCCTTTAATACATAACTCGCCCTTTAGAGTACCGGCTTTTCCGACATAACCTCCATGGACAATTCCGCTATTTGCTTTTGAGGCACCGGTACTGACATCAGATTCTTTTTCGATCAAAACAGTCTGCAAATTATATTTAGAAAGTTCCCTGGCGATTGCAGTTCCTGTTACTCCTCCGCCAACAATTGCTATATCATACATATTAACCCTCCATTTTATCTAGACAAATAAAGCCATAAGACTGCCTGCAATACTTATTGATATTAGTAATGTTAAGATAACCATGCTGGCAAAGGAGCCAGTTATAGTTAATATTGAGCTAAATAAAGATATCTCCTGGGTCTTTCTGATTACTTCAATTGTTAGCAGAAGATACCAGATAAATACCAGAATCCTTAGAAAGTCATTTATCATGAATATTGAAGTATACTCAGCAATAAATAATCCTACTGGTAAAAATGCAAAGACTATTGTGCTTAATGCTAATCCGGTAAATAGGGCAAAGTAATTTCCGCTGCCTCCTAGGAATTTGCTGAGAAAGACTAAAATCAATGATAGAAAAATAGTCCCGAAAATATAGCTAAAGGCTCCGACTAAAATCAATGGGGCCAGATTAATATTATTTGCCGGTACGATAAGATTTGTGTTTGTTATAGTGATGATTAGTGAAGATATAAATAAGACAAATAAGCCAGATTTTATAGGTTCAAATTCCTTGATTTTTAAAATTGTTTTTTGAGGTGTAAAGATTATTCCATAAACCCAATCAGAAAACCTCATAGTATCAACTCACTTTCTTAGATAAATAATTAAAAGCCTGGAACCTGATATTTCAATGCTGGCTTTAAGCCATCCTCTAATCTCTCTAAAAGAATTAGTTCAGGATCTTTCTGGCCCTGTATTATTTGAGGAATTCTTGCAGCCAGTCCGCTCATTCTTTGAAATAATCCTGGTTCTGATGGATAATAATATTCTGGATCTTCAATACCTGAGAGTTCTCCAGCAACTCTTAGGGCTTCACTTCTTCCGCCTAAAGAATCAATTAATCCATATTCTAATGCCTGGCTGCCTAAGAAGATTTCTCCAGTTGCATGGGGCAGGATATCCTCCTGGCTCATATCTCTGCCTTCAGCTATATGATTAATAAACTGATCATAAGCCTGATCAGTTAAAGTCTGCATCTTTTCTCTTTCATCATCAGTTAAGGTCCTGGAAAACATATCTTTATGTTCTCCAGACATAACAGTCTCTCTTTCAATGCCTAAATTTTCTAGTAGTCCATCTGGATCGTAAAAGGTTGTTATGACTCCAATAGATCCGGTCATAGTTCCTGGATGGGCAATTATGCTATCTGCTGCTGCCGAAATATAATAGCCACCTGATGCTGCCATATCTCCCATTGAAATAACTATCGGCTTTTCATAATCGGAGATAATCTGATAGATTTCCTGGGAAGCACCGATTGCTCCACCTGGCGAGTCTATTCTCATGACCACTGCCTCAATACCGTTAATATCTTCAAGGTTATTTAATTTCTGGGCAACTCTATCAGGGGTTATTACTCCTGTACCAAAACCTGCCAGGCCCTCCTGGATTGGACCCTGGAATGAAATATAAGCCACTCTATCTTCCAGCGTCTCTGTGGCATCAGGATAATAAAATAAACCAAAAATTGCTCCAGCAACCACCAGAACCAATAAGACAATGAATACTTTTCTCAAGATCATTTTTATCCTCCTTTTGATGTTAAGATTAAAAATACGACCGGCTAGTTCGCCGGCCGTGAATAAAATAATTTTAATATATTTTATTTAACTATCAAAACTGAAGTCTTTGCATGGTGAACGACTTTATCTGTAATACTTCCTAAAAGAAATCTCTTAACAGCGCCTAACCCTTTATCAGCAATAACTATTAAGTCAAAACCATTTTCAATAGCATAATCACAGATTAAATCCGCAGGATCGCCAACATCTATTTCTGTTTTAGCAGTTACTCCCTGTTCAGCCACCAATTCTTTTGCTTCCTTTAAAATTTTCTGGCCTCTCTCCATATAAGCTTCTCTTCTTTCTAATAGACCCTCTGTTTGAACAGTTGCATAATAAGCTGAAGCTGAGCTGGCAGTAATTTCCGGGACAACATTTATCAGTGTAACCTCTGCATCAAGAGACTTAGCCATTTCTGCACCTTTTTTAGCAGCCTTTTTAGAGTGATCAGAGCCATCAACTGCAATTAAAATCTTTTTCATGTTTTTTGCCCCCTTTTATATGCTAAAGACAGAATATTAAATTTTGGTTGCTTATTATTATAATTATAGATTAATTGAAAAATTCCTTGTTGATAATTTTATTTCATATGACTCTGGCTATTAAATTCCTTTAAGACATAACTATTATCATATAAATTAACCCTGGTAATCCCGGTATTGGCGACTTCAAATTTTCGATAATTAATTAAGGGCATTTCCAGAATAGTTGCTAGAAAAACCATAATAACTCCACCATGAGTTACTATTGCATTTCTATCAAAACCATTTTCTAAAATAGTATTAAATCCTTCCAGGACTCTATCCTGAAATTCTTTTAATGTTTCACCTGCTGGAGGTGAAAATTTAATCGGATCTTCAATCCATTTTTGAAAGTCTTCAGGATAATCATTTTTGATCTCTTTAAAACCTTTTCCTTCCCATTCTCCAAAATTCATCTCCCGGAGTTCTTTAAATTCTTTTATATTATTATTGTGAAATGATGCGATAATTTCTGCGGTTTCCCTGGCCCTTTTTAAATCACTGCTGGCAAAATAATCGATATCTAGATTTGCTAGCTCTTTAGCTGCCTCACCAGCCTGCTGTCTTCCCCAGTCATTTAATTCAATATCCATATGACCCTGGTATTTTCTGACCTTATTCCATTCAGTTTCACCGTGCCTGATTAAAATGATCTCTTTTTTATCTGCCAAGATTAATTACCTCCATTTAGTCTAGGTATAATAAATTGTAAGAATAGTTAATAGGATAATTATTTCCCCAATCTCATTAATCATACCATAAATATCTCCAGTTAAACCATCGATCTTATTAATAGTATAGCTTGCTATATAAATTGTTATTAATACTGGTATTATTATTAAGGAAATTGCTAATCCTAATGAAATTATATCATAAAATAGATAAATTAAAATAATTAATGCTGGCAAAATTGAAGAAATCAAAAAATCTTTATTTGCAATTTTATAATCAAAACCTTCACCAAGGCTGCTCTTTTCAGCTCTGGGGAAGAATTTTATTGCAAAAATTACTAGCCATCTACTTAAAACCGGGAATATTATTAATGTTGAAATGAAATTTGTCTCCTGCAACTTATAAAAAAGAATGAACTTCACCAATAAGTAGATAACAGCTGTTACTGTTGCAAAGGAGCCATTCAGGCTATCTTTCATAATCTCTAATATTTCTTGCTTTGATCTATTACTAAATAATCCATCCACTGAATCCAATAAACCATCTAAATGAATTGCTCCAGTTAAGTAAATATAAAAACCTAAAAGTATAGGGGCTATTAAAATTGGGGGCCAGAATAAACTAAAAAGTCGATAAATTATAGCTAAAATCAGACCTAAGATAAGGCCTATAAATGTAAAGTATTTTATCGATATAGATGGAAGCCGGTTATGATAGTTAATTTTAAAGGGGACAGGTATCCTTGTTAAAAAGGTGATTGCAAAGAAAACCCCCTGGAGTTCCTGATTTAAGGATTTCATAAAGTCTCCCCTCCAGAGTAAAAATTTTCTGGTTTAATAATTTCATCATTAAATTTCTTTTTATCTAATTCAACAGGAATTCCTGCCACAGTAAAGAATGATTTATCAGCCTTTGCTGCCAGCCATTGATTCAACCAGCCTGCCTGATCCCTAAATTCTCTGCTTAATTTATTGCCAGGAACAATGCCCAGGCCTGTCTCATTTGCAACAAAAATTATTAAAGAATTTTTCCCATGCAAAAATTTTATCAAATTATTTAATTTATCTTTAATTGCTTGAAGTTCAAAGTCTTCTTGAGCCATCATATGGTTTGTAAGTAGCAATGTTATACAATCTAAAATGACCACAGATTCTTCAGGAATATCAGCAGATTTTATTGCCTGATATGGATTTAAATCTGCTTCAATAGTCATCCAATTTTCAGGGCGTTCTGCTTGATGCCTTTTGATTCTGGTCTCCATTTCTCCATCTTTAGCTGTAGCTGTGGCTAAATAAATAATCTGCCGGCTATATTTTTCCTCCTGGCCGGCAGCTATTTTTTCAGCTAAAGAGCTTTTTCCGCTCCTGGCTCCTCCTAAAATAAAGACAATCATTAAATATCCTCAAGTTCTTCCTGGATTTCAGGATAAATAGCTCCTGCTAAAGCTTTTAATCCATCTATTAGTCTAGGTGATGGACGGCTAACAAGATCCTGATCTATTATATGAACTCTATCTTCCTGAACTGCAGTTAATACCTGATAATTATCTCTATTTAAGATTTCTTCTTTAGATACTTGATGGTCAGCGCTATGGGGTGTCGAAATATAAACTTCTGGATCTAAATAAATTAGATCTTCTAAGCCGAATTGAGGCCAACCACTGCCGGCTTCAGCACCTATATTTTCTCCACCTGCTAAGGAAATCATATTATCTATAAAATTATCGCCACCAGCAGTTGTTAAAGGTTCATTCCAGATCTCATAAAAGACCTGAGGCCTCTCATCTCTATCTCCTATTAAATCAAGAATTGCATTCATTCTAGATTCCATCTCATTAACAACCTCTGTTGTTTCTTCGATATTTCCAGTTACCAGACCTAATCGATTCATTGCAGAAAAAGTATCCTGAACACTTGCTGGATAAAAACCTGCTACATTCATATCAAGTTCCTGTAAACGTTCAATAACTTCCATAGGATTAATACCATCAGCCACAATTAAATCTGGCTCTTTGCTAACGATTGCCTCTATATTTGGTTCTGTAATGCTCCCGATAGTATCAACTTCCATGGCTTCTTCTGGATAATCACAGTAAGTAGTTATGCCAACGACTCTATCACCAAGGCCAACAGCAAATAGCATCTCAGTTATATTTGGGGCGAGAGAGATAATTCTTTCAGGGGCTTCATCTAGCTCAACTTCATTGCCTAAATCATCTGTTATACCAACTGTTGCAGATTGAACAGCAGGGGGTATAAGTAAGGCAATTAATAATAAAATAGAACTTATTTTCATAATTCTACTAAATATTTTCATAATAAATACCTCCAATTATTAAATCAACTTTCCTAATTGAGTTATAGGAATTTTTAGCTCATTTTGATAATAATCAATTTCTCTATTTGAAACTAATAAAATCGCCGTTGCAGGTCCAGCTGACTTATTCTCAAGTTGGTTATTAAAAGATTTATATTCCAGCCCAGTTTTGTCCATTATAGCTTTAATTCTCATTAAAGCTCCTCCTGAGCCAATAGGCATTAAATTTTTAGTCGATTCATCTTCGACTAAGTTTTGAAATACCTCAGGGTTGATGATTTTATCTGAATTCCTTAAAACTTCTGCACCAACAACTGGTTTTCCAACAATAAATAAGTTATCTCCTTTATTTACCTGAAGCCAGTTAAGCCTATCCTCCGTTGATAAGCCAGTGGCCATAATAGAAACTGATGTCTGCTTTGATTTGAAATTATCCTCAGTGCTCCCGGTAATTTGATTTTTTATTTCTATTGACCATTCATCTAAAGCTTTTAAAATACCAGTTTTAACATCTTCATAATAACTATTTGATAGGGAGGTTGAAAAGGCAATTAATACAGGTCTACCACCAGTTACTAATATATCCAGCAGAGCAACTCTGGTTGTAAAATAAGCAATAGTTTCAACTTCGACGAAAAATTCATCTTCTTTGAGTATACCAATCCCTGAAGCAATATCAATACTGGTCAAAATATAGATATCATCAGGCTGGCCAGATACTTCTTTTTTATATAAACTTATATCAACTGGTAAAATGCCTCTATAATTCTCTGACATTTTCAAATCTCCTCTCTAATAAATTAACCATTAAAGTTGCCACTGATATGTTAAAGGCAGCTCCTATTGTTAAGACTGGTATCATGGCTAAAAAGAATTGTATACCTAATAGAGGAATTAAAAAGGCATTAATCACAAATCCATTTAAAATTATCCCGACTAAACCGGCAATCCAGTGATTATATTTCTGCCAGAAATAAGAATAAAATGGAGCTATTCCAGCCATCAATACTGCTATTATTAGATGGATAGGACCAAGAGGAAGACCTGATCTAACTGCTGTTAGAATATGACCCAGGCCTAAAACTAATGCCCCTGAACCTCCTCCTAATAAAATTGAAGCAATAAAACCTGGAGCTGAATCTAAAGCAACAGATCCTATAGGACCTGGCAGCATAATATAAGAGCCGATAGCTGAAAGGGCCACAAATAATGCAATTAATGTTAGCTTATTTAAAGGCAAATCCCTGTTCAAAACTACACCCCCTTCTGCCAGTGAATTTTCAACCTGCAGTCAGGGCTTCAAATAAAAAAACCTGACTATCTACATCTCCAGTAGTAGTCAGGGTATTATCAGCATAAATTTCTAGCTATCTTATACCATGACCTACAATCCTTGTTCCCGAAGTATGCAGGTTTTATCGATATCAGGCAGGTCTCCTGGCTCCTATCAGAAATGATAGTTACAGTGGCGGGCCCGCTCAGGTCTTTCACCTGATTCCCTATTCTCCTCTGAAAATAATCAAAGGCACCTAAATATCGCTTAATTATCTAATTATCTGGCTTAATATCAATATTCTCTGTTTATTCTTAATCTCCTGCAAATATAAATATTTTATTTTAATGAAGAATACCGCCAGGAGATTTTATCACTCTGTTTCATATTAAATCCAATTTCTAGTTTCTTAAAAGTCTTACCTAATTCATAATTTTTTAAGATTATAAATGGAATCAAACCAGAGGCCATTAAAAGAAGAGCTATAATAAATATATTATTAAATGAAAGGTGATTTATTAATAAGCCACCTATAATTGGACCTATTAAGCCTCTTAAACCCAGGCCTGTTAAATAGATACCACTATAGACTGCAGATTTTCCTTTTCCTAATTTAATAATCTGGTTTAACCAGCCAACCTCCAGTGCTGAACCAGCAGCACCTGCTGTCATTGAAGCTATAGGTAAAATATAAAAGATTGGATCCATAAAGTATATAACTGGTGATATTAAAAATAATATAATTGCAGACTTAATAACGATAAGTGGGTTCTTTCTATCATTTAAACTTCCCCAGAAAGGGGCAGATATAAACCAGCCAATCATCCAGAATACTGATAGTTGTCCAATCTGGAAGTTATTCAAACCCATTTTATTTACCTGATATAATGGATAAATAGGCACAAGCAGCATATTTCCAAGATCGAAAATAAAAAATCCTAGCATAGTCAGCCTGAATAATTTATCTGTTTTTAATATATTAGCTGTTTCTTTTATAGAAAACTTTCTTTTTTTCAGTGCCTTATCAGTAATTTCAACAGGATCTTTAACTTTTCTAATAATATATGAAGCTACCATGCCTGATATGCCGGCAATAATAAATAAGCGTCCATGGCCATAATGATCAATCATTAAACCGGCACCATAAGTCACTGCAACTCTGCAAATACCAATAATAAATTGTATCAGCCCCATTAAGCGGCCTCTTTCTCTAGCAGGATAAATATTTTGCATTAATGCAGTAAATGCCGGCCAGCCTGCTGCTGTAATTGCAAAATGCAAGATAAGCATAATAGCAAAGACTGTTGAATTTGTAACTAATCCTAGGGCTATTAGTAACATTCTAGAAATAAATCCACTATAGAAAACAAATTTTCTTTTAGATTTATTTTCACTACTATGACCCCAGTATACTGCAAATATATGCCCCATAAAAGGAGAGGCTGTTAAAAGAGCCAATAGAAGGCCATCTATTCCTAACCGTACTGCTGTAGCAGGAAAAAATGGATACAATACCCCTGCATAGAGTGCAAAAAATACAGATGCTGTAGCATCAATCTTAAAATTATATTGTGTTGTTTTGTCCAGATTATTTAATAACTTCATTTTAGGTACTACCAAGTTCATTCTCATCACTTCCCTGACATTGAATTATCAGTTTCAAATTTTACATATATAAACCGGCTCTTTTCTAGAGCCGGTGGTTAAATCCAATATATAAAATAACAAACTCATATTAATATAACGCAGTTAATAATCTTTGTCAAGGATTATATCTAAATTTACTTAAAAACTTTTCTTTCCGGGATAGGAGGCATATTCAATTTATGTCTGGCCGAATCTCTCAACTCTTCAATTCTTTCTTTATCTGATTCCTTTACATCTTCTCCAAGTATATATTTATCAAGAATTTCATAGCTAACTCCCATCTCTTCTTCATCTGTCTGCTCAGTCCAGAGCCCTGCAGATGGCTTCCTTTCTATAATCTTATCAGGTATATCTAAATATCTTGCTAACTCTCTAACCTCTGTCTTTACAAGTCTCCCCAGTGGAGCAAGATCTATGCCTCCATCACCAAATTTAGTAAAGTAACCTGTAAATAATTCGCTCCAATTATCAGTTCCTATTACTAAATAGTTTTTTCTGGCTGCCAGGTAATACAGGGAAATCATTCTTAGCCTGGGTTTAATATTAGCTTCAGCTAATTTATCTTCTCCTGGCATTAGAGATTTAAGGTCTTCTAATAAAAGATCATAATGCTTTGACAGATCCAATTCATCATAGTCGATATTTAAGGTATCTGCAACTAAAATTGCATCTTCTCTATCTTCTCCATTGCTATGGCAGGGCATTATCAACCCAAAAGTCTCAATATCAGCAGCTCTTTTTAGGAGAGCTGCTGTTACAGCTGAATCAATTCCTCCACTAAGTCCAACAATCCCTCCTGACTTATTGGCCCCTTTAATCTTTTCTGTAAGCCAATCAGTCAAATAATCTGTAACCTCTTTATAATCTAAATCAGACATAAAACTCTCCTTCCATTTTAAATACCTTGAAATTCTCCTCTAATAATATCTTCTAAAAAGCCTCTTATTCCTGTTATCTGCCAGCGGTCATTAATTCTATTAAGCCTCAGGTAATCCTTGGCCTGCCAGTCAACTCTTCCATTTTCTGAATTTATGAAAAATATATAATTTGCTTCAATTATAATTTCATCATTTTCCTGAAGATAATTAATCTCAAGCGAATTAACGCCAAAAATTGCACTATCTTCTTCATTATCTGGTATATCCAGCTCTTCTTCTACTGAAGGAAGTTCATCCTCAACCATTTCTTCTGGAGCTTCTAATTCAGGCTCAACTTCTAAATCAGCATCCTCATCAATTGAAATTTCAACATCCTCACCATTTTCAATTTCTGACTCTTCAGTTGGAGCCTGCATTTCATAGAATTGCCTGACTGTTTCCAATACATGGGTTTCAGTAACCATCCGTCTTAATTGTCCTAAATCTATAGAATTTGTATCATCCAGCATTGTTACATTCTTTTCATCTATAGCCTGATAGAAATATTCAACAACTTCATGGGGCTGATGAGCAGAAGTTACAATATCATCAGTGCCTGCAGTAAAGAACATCGCAAAAAAACCAACAACTAGTATTGAGATTAAAGCCAGGACCTGCCAGCGTTGTTTGAAGTTATAAATTATACTCTGTTTTAGTTGAAATCTCTGCTGTTTTTTCTGATTATTTTTTATTTTAGCTTCTTTAATATTATTTTCTACAATATTATTTAATTTTATTCTGTTTATTTCTTCAAGCAAAAAAGCCATGTCAGGTCTTTTATCAGAATCAGGTTTTAAACAACTATTTATTAATGAACTTAATTCTTCTGAAAGTTCAGATCTTATAATAGCAGGAGAAAGTCGACGGCCTCCAAGAATTCTATCTAAAGTATCAGTCTGGTCCCGACCTCCAAATGGATTTTCACCAGTAACCAGCAAATAAATGATTACTCCAAGACTAAAAACCATAGCCTTTTCATTTTTACTATCAGATTCATTATTTATATCTTCAGGTGGCCTGTATGAGTTAGTATCAATAAATCTTTCTTTTAAATTATACTTGGTTATAATTTCTTCAAAGGGCTTAGGTATCAACTTTATATTATCATTTTGATCAAGCCTTAAATTTTCAATAGTTAGAATATGCCAGTCTTTATTCCAGGGTTCTGTTTCAGTAAGTGCAGTTAATAAATCTTCCCACCAGTCAAGAACCTTTGATAATTCCATGCCACCAGGTTCAGGCTCTAACTTTTTTGTCCAGGCAGGAGATTCTGTAATTAAATAATAACTATTATCTCGCCTTTGAAAGTCAATAAAATCAACCAATACACCATGACTATCAGTTGACCAGCGTTTTGAAGATTCTGCTAGCTGTTTATTAATATTTCTTATCAGTCTTGACTTAGGCTTTCTCTCCGTAAATAATTCAAGACCATATAATTCATCAGTTTCAAACTTTTTAAAGTCTGTAGCTTTATCTATTGACATACTGATAGCCTCCTGAATAAATCAAAAATTAATTTGACTGTCTATAAATTCTTGCTTCATAGGGTTTTAAATCTGGCAGAGAATTATCTGGATGTTCTTTTTCCTCAAAATAATTGCCATTAACATAACTTAAAATAGAGCAAAAGGAATCAGCTAAAAAACTCTGTTCTTTATTAGAGAAGTTCAATAAAACTAAATAACTAACCCCATCAAGCCTCCTCCAATAAGCAAAAATTTCCTCATCATCAGCAGCAATCTGTTCAAAAGAACCGGATATTAATGCCTGGTTGTTTCTTCTAAACTCTATTAAAGCTCTATAATAATTTAAAATAGAATCTTCGTCATCCCTCTGCTGACTTAAATTTATAGCTTGATAATTAGGATTAACCTTTATCCAGGGCTTACCCTCTGAAAAGCCGGCATTTAATTCCTTTGACCATTGTACAGGAGTTCTGGCATTGTCTCTACCTATTTCAGAAATCCTTTTTAAGGCTGCTTTTTCCTTATTTTCTTTTGCTTTGCTTTTATAATAATTAATAGATTCAATATCTCTTAATTCATTAAAATCTTGAAAATTATAGTTTGTCATCCCTATCTCTTCGCCCTGATAAACAAAGGGAGTAGCAGGTAATGTTAAAAGCATAGTAGCCAGCATTGTGGCAGACTGATAATGGTAATTCTCATCGTCTCCAAAACGGCTTACTGCTCTGGGCTGGTCATGGTTATTTAGATAAAAAGCATTCCAGCCTTCCGGCCTTATCTCTTTATCCCAGTTATCAATTATATTTTTAAATTCTACCAGATCAAATTCCGCTTTATCCCACTTCCCATCTCCATGATCAACAGACATATGCTCAAAATGAATAAGCATATCAAGGGGATGGTTCTCAGAACTAATAAAGGTTTTAGCCTGACTGGCATCTGTTGCTATTGTTTCGCCAATAGTAACCATATCATAATGGCGAAAAACTTCATTGTTCATCTCTGCCAGATAGTCATCCAATCTATCACCATTACTGAAATAAGGAACTCCATTACCATACTTTTGGCCATCTTTAATCTGACCATCTGGATACCCATCTGCTTTATCCAAAAGATTAATAACATCAAGCCGAAAACCATCAACACCTCTATCAAGCCAGTGCCTCATCATCTTATAAATTTCCTGCCTGACTTCAGGATTTTCCCAGTTTAAATCAGGCTGCTTTTTATGGAATAAATGGAGATAATATTCCTGGCGGATTTCATCCCAGGTCCAGGCAGGCCCTCCAAAAAACGAGCCCCAATTAGATGGCAACTCTCCATTATTGCCAGGTTGCCAGTGATAGAAATCACCATATGGCCCGGCTGGATCTTTTCTTGATTTTTGAAACCACTCATGTTCATCAGATGTATGATTAACAACCATATCTAAAATCAGTCTAATATCTCTACGATGAAGTTCTATTAATAATTCCTCAAAATCCTGATCAGAACCGAATTCAGGCCTTATTTTATAATAATCACTAATATCATAGCCATTATCAGCATCAGGAGACTCATAGATCGGGCTGATCCAGAGCATATCTATCCCTAGATAATCTAAATAATCCAGACGTGATATTATACCAGGAATATCACCTATTCCATCTCCATTTGAGTCCTGAAAACTCTTTGGATATATCTGATAAATAATACCATCTTTCCACCAATTAGACATTTAGAATGCACTCCTTTATATGATCAAATCAGAATCTGGCTCAGGTCTATCTGCAAATTCTTTAGCTTTATCCTCATAATTTTCTCTACCGAGAATACCATAGGTATAATGCTTGCCTAATTCAACACCTGGCTGGTTATAGGCATTGATGTTCATTAATTCGCCAACAAAAGCAGTCTCCAGCTCCAGCATATAAATAAACTGGCCGACTGTATGCTCGTTTAATTCCGGGAATATAATCGTATTGTTCATTCTATTTCTTTTTGTTAAAGCAAGTTCAGTAGCCTGTTTCTCAGTATTAATCAGCTTTTCAAGGCTATGGCCTCCTAAATAATTGACACCATCTAAATCCTGATATTCCTCAGGGATCTCAATATCCTGTTTATGATTTTCAACTTCTAAAAAAGTAATTAACTTATCAAAGGGACCTTCCATATAAAGTTGTGCCTGGGAGTGCTGATCAGTAGCACCTAGAGCCTTAACAGGTGTTGGCCCAACATTAACAGTATTGCCCTCCCGGTCAACTTCTTTACCCAGTGATTCAGCCCATAGCTGCCTGTACCAGTCAGCAAAATCCTTTAAACCATGGTTATAGGGCATCATAACTGAGATAGTCTTCCCCTTTTTATAGGCAAGCAGTTGCAAAATGCCATGCATATAAGCAGGGTTATTCCAGATATCAGCTGTGGCTGTTCTCTCTTTCATGGCTCTGGCCCCGGCTAATAGTTTTTCGATATCAATTCCAGCAAAGGCCGCTGAGACAAGGCCAACTGGAGTTAATACAGAGAACCTACCCCCGACATTGTCAGGGATATAGAATTTAGGCATACCTTCCCTTTCAGCTATTTCAATTAAAAAGCCAGAATCCTTACTGGTTGTTGCCAGGAAATGATCCTTAATAGCATCCTCACCTAATTCTGCTGCTACCTGGCCTCTGGCAATTAAGAACTGACTCATAGTTTCGGCAGTACTTCCAGATTTAGAGATCACATTAAATAAAGTCCTGCTTAAATCAAGAGTTTCCAGCAGGCTCTTAAACCTATCAGGATCGACATTATCAGGAAAAAATACTCTGGGGTGCTCTCCTCTGTAATCTGCATTAAGATTGTAATAAGGGTTATTTAGAGCTGTCTGCAGGGCAATATTACCTAAAGCAGAACCGCCAATACCTAATACAACAAAGTTATCGTATTTATCAAGATTATTATCTACAAATTCATTAATTTCTTTAACGATTTCAGCCTGGCTATCCGGCAGTTCCATAAAGCCAGGATTTGAATCAGTTATCTTTTCATGGGCAGCTTCAGCAGCTAGCTTTAAATTTTCAATTTCTTTAAAGCTAATACCATGTTCTTTACCTAATTTATCAGCCATCATATTATTATAATCTAACTTAATTTCATTATTACTCATTTTATTCAGCTCCTCTTTATAATTGATAACCTGCAGCTAAAAACTGTTTATGGGCAAGAGCTACCTCTGCTCCTAATCTGGCATTATTTTTTACCAGTGATATATTGGCTTCCAGACTTCTTCCTTCAGTAATCTCTTTTATTCTATCCAGTAAAAAAGGAGTAATATCTTTACCAGAAATCCCTTTATCTTCAGCCTCTTTTACAGCTCTAATAATTTCTGGATTAATCTCATCAGCTGGGATTTCATCTTTTTCAGGTATTGGATTGGTTACCAGAATACCATTATCTATCTCCAGTGATTCCTGGGCTGCAACTAATTTAGCAATATCCCTTGCTGTATCAAGGCGAATTGGCGCTTTTATTCCGCTGATCCTGGAATAAAATGCCGGAATTTCATCAGTTCTATATGCAATTACTGGAACACCTTCAGTTTCGAGTTTTTCATAGGTTAGTGGAAGATCCAGAATCGCTTTAGCACCTGCAGCTATAACAGTTACTGGCGTTCTTCCTAATTCAGAAATATCGGCAGATATATCAAAGGTATTATTGCCACCTCGATGAACTCCCCCAATCCCGCCTGTTACAAAAAACTTAATTCCAGCTCTTGCTGCAATAGCCATCGTTCCAGCGACAGTCGTTGCACCATATTTACCCATAGATGTAACCCAGGCCAGATCCCTTCTGCTGACCTTTTTAACCTCCTGATCAGTTTCAGCCAACTCCTTAATCTCATCTCTACTTAATCCTACTTTTATTTTACCATCAATTATTGCAATTGTGGCCGGTTCAGCACCAATTTCTCTTATAATTTCTTCAATCTCTAAAGCAGTTTCAACATTCTCCGGATAGGGCATCCCATGGGTAATGATTGTTGATTCTAAAGCCACAACCGGTTTATGTTGATATTTCGATTCCTCTATTCTTGGAGCAATTTTAATTAATTCAGACATAATTATAATACACCTCTTTCCTTTAGCCTCTCTAAACTATCTTTTCTAACTGTGTCATCAGCAATAATATTTATACTCGCCATTTCCTGACCTATTCTAACTGATTCTCTGATAGATTTTGATCGACTTAAACCATAAATAATACCAGCATTTAAAGCATCACCGGCACCAGTAGTCTCTATTATTTTATCACTTAAATCGACCGCAGATTCCCAGAAGTTTTGCTCAGGGCCTGAATATATAATCCCTTCTGCCCCTAATGTGATTATTAATTCAGTTTTAGAGCTAACTCTCTTTCGATTATTATCTATTAAGTCTAATAGCTCTCTATTTTCATTCTTTGAAATCAATAATTCTGTCTCTGAAGAATCTATATCATATAAATAGCAAAATTCCATTAAGTTTGGAGTTATAATATCAATCTCATCCAATCTATTTTTAATCTTACTGGATTTCTCAATTGATACAGGGTCTATAATTATTTTACCAGAAAAATTTCTATTAAGCATCCAGGAAATAATATCTCTATTTAAGTTAGTATCAATAAATATCCAGTCTGCCTGTTCTAAAACTTTCAGGTTTTTCTTTAAATAATCTCTATCAATTCCATTAATAATCTCCATAGAATTTACAGCACCAACCAGTTCACCTTTTTGGTCGATAACAGCAAGGTATGTTCCAGTTGAATAAACCTCCATTGTTCTTATATATTCAAGATTAACTCCACATTTTCCTGTATCAGAAATTAATTTTTCTCCTCTATAATCATTACCTATTGCCGATAATAATGTTACCTGACAGCCTAAGTTCCCCAGGTTAGCGGCGACATTTCTTCCAACTCCACCTGAGCTCTCTTTTATTATACCACTATTTGAACTGCCATGTTGAAAAGTATTTGCAGAATAGCCCTTAATATCGATATTTGCACCACCTACAACTACAATCTTTGGGTCGTTTAACATAAATCTCCACTCCTTACAATTAAGTTCAAGCTATAAAACCCCCGGTAAACACCGGGGGTCAGTTATATTCTATTAATATATATTACTCTACAGTAATTTCCTTACTGGCTTCCCACTGTCCATGAAGATTGCAGCTTTCAAAAGCTCTTAAAGTACAGGACTCTTCCAATTTAATCTGTAAGGTAGCTTCTGCTTTAACTTCAGGAGTGAAGTCTACTCTGGCAAGCTGGAAATATTCAGCATAAAGTTCAACATACTGAATGAAATGACCTTCTTCCATTGGATGATCAATCTCATTACCCATTTGAACAGTGACTTCAAAAAGTTCTCCTTTTTTTACTTTGTCCGGGGCGATAATGTGAGGAACATGCTTCTTTTCAAGAGCAGTCTTATCATCATGATTGACAAGTGTTTTAATTTCATATTTAGACATTTAATATAACCCCCTAATAATTTATGTTTAAGAAAATATTTTAAGCAAAAGTCTCAAATACCTCATCAGGTTCTCCACAAATCGGACAGTAATCTGGCATTTCGTCCTTTATAGTGTAGCCACAGACACTGCAGACATTAACTTCTTCTAACTCAATGTCATTGCCTTCCTCAACAGAATCCTTTGCCTCATTAAACAACTTTGAATGAGCTTTTTCAGCCTCCAAAGCATAATGAAAAGTTTTAATGGCATCATTTTCTTTCTGATTTTTAGCAACTATTGAATACGCTGGATACATCTGCTCAATCTCATGATCTTCACCGGCAATAGCGCCTTCAAGATTCTCAACAGTATCACCATATCCAAAAACGGCACCTGAAGCTACTAAATGATCACCTTTAACATTTTCTAAAGCCTTAAAATGGTTGGCTGCATGAACCTGCTCGGCATAAGCAATAGCCTCAAACAGGACACCAACATTTGGAAAACCATCCTCTTCAGCTTTTTCTCCCCAGACCATGTATCTCTGGTAAGCCTGGCTTTCTCCACCATAAGCTGATCTCAGATTTTCTGCGGTCATGTCATTCTCGACCATAAACATCACTCCTTTTCTCTCTGTGGCATTATTTTAAAGGAAATACAAATATTTAAAGTCCTACTCCTTTTAATAATATCACTAGTAATAATTTTTGTCAAGCAATTAACAACTTAAAGTGAATTAATTAGCATAGACCCTTCTTCTTGATATGGCAGGGATATTAATAAATCATCACCCTGGTAAAAGTAGTCCTCATCTCTGATATCTTCTCCATTAAAGGTGATTTCTACACTTTCAGAATCCAGATTTAAAATTCTAATCTGAAGATTGTCAAGCTCAGACTCAAAGCCAGTCTTCTTATTGTTAAATTCTAACCTGAGTCCATTACCCTCTGCAGAAACTTTATATTCTATTAGATTATAATTATCCTGCTGATATTCAAAGCTGAAACCATCATCTTCATAGATATTACCCTCAAATTCAAAACCATCCTCATCAAGAACAATATTTAGGGTTAAATCACTAAAACTTCCATCTACATACTGAACAGGCTCCATAGTCATATAAGAGCTGCCTGCTTTTATAAATAAAGGCAATCTATCAAGCTCGGCCTGATAAAGATAAGACCTGCCACCTTCATAGATTTCTCCAGTCCAGAAATCATACCAGTTCCCTTCTGGAAAATAGACCAATCTTTCAGCTCGATCAGGCCTCATAACAGGAGCCAACATAATATTTTCTCCAACTAAAACCTGATCGCTTATATTATAAGTCTTTTCATCATCCTGATGATGGAAAAATAATGGCCTCCAGACAGGTAAGCCTGACTGGCTCTGTTCATAGAATAGCTTATAAATTTGAGGTAAGAAATGGTATCTTAATTCAATATATTCTCTGATAATACTGGTATAAGGTTCACCAAAAGCCCAGGGTTCCTGGTCCTTTGAACCTACTGTTGTATGATTACGGAAGAAAGGCATAAAAGCCCCTAATTGATACCAGCGAGTCAGTAATTCACCTGAGGTATCTCCAGTAAAACCACCAACATCACAGCCAGCAAAACCAAGTCCACTAATCCCCATATTTGTAATCATCGGAATCGATAGCTCAATATGTTCCCAGAAACTCCTATTATCACCGGTCCAGACAGCTGAATAACGCTGACTCCCGGCAAAAGCTGCCCTGCTTAAAACAAAGGGCCGCTCATTAAGAAATTTCTCAAGGGCCTGATTTGTTGCCATAGCCTCAAAAAATCCATAGAGATTATGAAACCTTTTATGGGGCCCTGGATCGCCATCATTTTTATGCTCAATCATCTCATCCATGGTAGCAGTCTCATTAAAAACTGCTGGCTCATTCATATCATTCCAGAAACCCTTTACCCCCTGTTCTATCATCTCTTCATGCAGGTCTCGCCACCAATCTCTGACGACAGTTTCAGTAAAATCAGGAAAAACACTTTCTCCTGGCCAGACATCTCCAGAATAAAGTTTGCCATCAAGATAGCGGCAGAAAAAGTCGTTGATCTGACCTGAACGATAAACCTCATATTCTGGATCTTTTTTTACTCCAGGATCAACTATATTTACAAGTTTAAAGCCGGCATCCTCAAGATCAGTTAACATACTTTCAGGATCTGGAAACTTATCTTCATCCCAGGTGAAAACCCGATAGTCATCCATATAATGGATATCAAGATGGATTACATCACAGGGAATCTCCTCTTCCCTAAAGCGATTGGCCAGTTCATAGACTCTTTCTTCAGGATAATAACTATACCTGGATTGATGATGTCCTAATGACCATAGCGGTGGCAGAGGAGTTCTGCCAGTCAGCCAGGTATATTTTTTGACCACATCTTTAACTTCATCAGCAGCAATAAAATAATAATCTATCCTGCCGCCAGCAGCCTGAATCGAAAGAATCTCATCCTGATCTGCCCCAAGATCAAATTCTGTCCGATAACTATTGTCAAAATATAGCCCGAAACTCAACTGACCATCAAGAGAGAGATAGAATGGCACAGAGATATAAAGAGGATCTGTCGATGGGACATGGGCATCAAAGGTATCGGTATTCCACATCTCATAGCTTTTACCTCTCTTATCTAAAAAGCCTGTCTTCTCTCCAAGTCCATAAATTCTTTCATTGGACTTTAAAACCTTATTAATCTCAACCTCTCCCCGGTTAAAGCCATAGGCCTGGCCAGGAAAGTCGGCCTGTAATAAATTTTCATCCTTATCAAAGAAAAGAAGCCCAAAAGGATCCAGTTGAACCCTGACTTCTAATTCAGGTCCTGAAACTCGAACCTGCTCTTCTCGATAAAAATAATTTAGCTCAACCTCATCAAAGTCAGCAATTACTGCCGGTGTAGAAGGTTCGTCATCAAGCTCATCCCGCTCATCAATCAAGACTCTGACCAGCCCTGGCCGGTACCAGATTAGTTCAATCTCTTTATCGGCAAAATATATACTCAACCCGGTTGGGTTTTCTCTAACTGATTCAGGGTTTGCAAGAAACTTAAATACCTTTTCTTCATCTAACTGATCTCTATCTTTAATTGCCTCACTATTCATTCTTCAATGACTCCATATATTTAGAAATATTGGCCTCAGGATCAATAGCAGGTACAAGTTTAGATTCCTTTGAAGTTAAAATAGTTGTCACGCCAGGACCATGACCCATCTTGATACAGTCACTATGGACTACAACTCCAATACTGCCAGCACCGGTAATATATTCCCTGCCATAGGTATTATCGCAATTTGATAGATAGACTAGATCACCTAATTTTAACTGGTCTATTCCATACTCTTCCATGATATCTTTATCGCCAGTTGTGATATCATAATCACCCATGGCTACAGTTGAAGCACCAATACCTGATCCCATGATATGCCCTGGAATCTCAGCTGCTACTGGTACAGTCAATTTGCCATCGTCCTCTTCAATTCCCAATTTCTCAAGCAATTCAGGGGCAATATTAAAAACCTTAATTTCAGGATAATCCTTGAGTTCAAGGCCCTGACCGGCAGCTTTAACTAAAATATCATCACCGACTTTCATCTCTTCCATATCATCCTGATCAAAATCTATTATAACATGATTAATACCGCCATGAAGCCCGGTAACATAGCCCTCTGCCCCCTGGGCTTCGCCACTGACAACCCTAGCTTTATTGCCAATACAGGCCAGTAAACCCAGTCCATAATTATCAGTAGAACGGGACTTATCGCTTATCTTCATACTAACACCAGGCTCAATATGGTCACCAGCCCAGCCAAATGCAGGATCTCCAACCCTTACATTATATGATATACCACCGGTTCCAGGAATATTATGGCCTTTACCTTCTCTATCCATTCTATAGGGCAGTCTGCCTGCTCCAGGGTGGGAAATGCTCCCCTGTACCGACTGAACAACAATTCTATCTTTATTAGTATTTAACATCTAATTATCGCCTCTCTCTTTCTAATAATGGTGTAAAATCAGTCTCTTCAATTAATATCTTAACTGCTTTTTCAAGATAATCCTGATCTTCTCTGTTAAACCTGGCCTCAGCCGGGCTATCAATGTCTAAAACTCCAATAATTGTTCCCTCAATCTCTAGAGGAATAACAAGTTCTGATTTTGAAGCCGGATCACAGGCTATATGGCCATCAAAATCATGGACATTTTCAACCAGCTGAGTCTTCCTCTTAGCAACCGCAGTTCCGCAGACCCCATTACCAACCTTGATTCTCACACAGGCCGGTTGGCCCTGAAAAGGCCCGAGTACCATCTCTTCTTCACTATCCATAAGATAAAAACCTACCCAGTTTAACTTAGGGACGAGATTATAAATCAGCGAAGCAGTATTGGCCAGATTAGCAAGCCAATCTCTCTCATCTTTTAATAAAGATTTCAACTGCTTTAAAAAATCTGAATAATATTCTTCTCTTATCATCTTTTCACCCCTAACATATTATTTCATCATCAACACTTCTTTTTATATTTTACCACAAAAAAGAGACCAATCAAAATCACTCAAGTATGTAAAATAACTATAATTTTCAAACTGGACCTGACGTTTACCCGACGGTTACCAAGTAGTATCTCTTAACAAATTTCACAAAGTATTTGCTGCCCTCCTGAAGAAAAATTTTAAAGTTATTTCTCCTGAAAGGCAGCAATTAAAA